>CAZAWN010000017.1:0-27897 GCA_964488825.1 uncultured Methyloversatilis sp.
GAGTGCGATACAGGTTGAGCAGGCGCCCGCCACGCTCGTTCTTGATGCGCTCGATCAGCGCGGACAGTTCGGGCTTGTCGCCTTCGGAAATCAATGGGACGCGTGCCATGCTCACTCCTCCAATTTATTCAATAAAAACAGCCACTTGACCCATTTTAGGCCAAAAACGCCGGCGTGGGCCGCCGGCCGGGGCTGTCGAGGCTAGAACGGCAACTGCGTGCCGGGGCGCGCCGCCAGCAGCACGGCGCGGAACGCCGCCTGGATGCGGTCCAGCCCGGCCTGGTCATCGGCCTCGAAGCGCATCACCACCACCGGCGTGGTGTTGGACGCGCGCATCAGGCCGAAGCCGTCGGCGTACTCCACGCGCAGGCCGTCGAGCTTGATCACCTCGGTGGATCCCGGGAAGCTCGCCTCCCGCTGCAGCCGCTCGATCAGCGCGTGCGGCTCGCCCTCGGCCAGTTGCAGGTGCAGCTCGGGCGTGGACAGCGAATCGGGCAGCGCATCCAGCACCGCCGCCGCGTTGGCGCTGCGCGACAGGATCTCCAGCAGGCGTGCCGCGGCGTACTGCGCGTCATCAAAGCCGTACCAGCGCTCCTTGAAGAACATGTGGCCGCTCATCTCGCCGGCCAGCGGGGCGCCGGTTTCCTTGAGCTTGGCCTTGACCAACGCATGGCCGGTATTCCACATCAGCGGGACGCCGCCCTGTCGGCGGACCGATTCAGCCACCCAGCGCGAGCACTTCACGTCGTAAATGATCTGCGCACCGGGGTTGCGTGACAGCACATCGGTGGCGAACAGGATCAACTGGCGGTCTGGATAGATGATCTCGCCATCCTTGGTGACGACGCCGAGACGGTCGCCATCGCCGTCGAAGGCCAGTCCCAGTTCGGCGTCGGTGTCGCGCAGGGCGCGCTGTACATCGCGCAAATTTTCGGGCTTGGAGGGGTCGGGGTGATGGTTGGGAAAACTGCCGTCGATTTCGCAGAACAACTCGATGACCTCGCAGCCCATGCGGCGGAATAACTCTGGCGCCAGTTCCCCGGCCACGCCGTTGCCGCAGTCCACGACGATCTTCATCGGGCGGGCCAGTTTGACATCCTGAACGATGCGGTCGAGATAGGCCTCGCGCACGTCGGCGCTGCGGCAGGTTCCTTGGCCGGTGGCAAAGTCGGCGCTGGTGATACGGCTCAATAGCGCCTGAATACGCTGGTTGGCGAGCGTTTCGCCGCCCAGCACCATCTTGAAACCGTTGTAATCGGGGGGGTTGTGGCTGCCGGTGACCGAGACGCAGCTTTCCGTACCCAACTGATAGGCGGCGAAGTAGGTGACCGGGGTGGGTACGCAGCCGATGTCGATAGCGTCGACGCCCGTGCTGACAATGCCTTCGGCTAGGGCATCGGCCAGTACCGGGCCGGAGAGACGGCCGTCGCGGCCGATCACGATGGCCGTCAGGCCGGCGGCGCGCGCTTCGCTGCCGAGCGCCTGGCCGATCAGGCGGGCGGCCTCGGTGGTCAGCGACTTATCGACGATGCCGCGAATGTCGTAGGCCTTGAAGATTTCGGGAGCGATCATGGGGGTTCCTTCAGTGGAGTACTTGCGGCGCATCGCCAATGCTGTTGGGCGGCACGGGCGAGGAATGATGGACGATCATGCGCCAGCCGAGGGCGCCGCGGATATAGACGTTGGTGGCGGCGACAGGCGCGGCCAGATGTTTCTGACCGACCACGGAAATCTGCTCGATGATGCTATGCACGGCGGAAAACGGGGAATGCACGGCCGAGAGCGCGAGCAGTTGCACCTTGAGTCGCGCGCCGCTTTCGAAGATCTGCCGCCAGGCTTCGCGCACCAGCGCGTAGCCCGCAAGACGTGGGCCGCCGGGATGGACGCAGACAATTTCCTCATCCTCGGCCCAGACGCTCATCATGGCCTCGAGATCGCCGCGCTCCAGCGCTTCGTAAAAAGCGGTTTCGACTTCCTGTGGCGAGGTAAAAAATGGTTTCTTCGGCATCAAGGATTCAGGGCGGCCAGGCTGGCCAAGGTGGCGATTACGCGTTCGGGGTGCAGGTCTTCCAGGCAATGCAGATGGCCCAACGGACACTCGCGCTTGAAGCAGGGGGCGCAGTCGAGGCCAAGCGAGAGGATTTTCGCATGGCTAGACAGTGGCGGCGTATAGACGGGGCTGGACGAACCGTAGAGAGCGACGAGCGGTCGGTCGAGGGCGGCGGCGACATGCATCAGACCGGAATCGTTGCTGACCACGGCGCGAGCGCCGGCGATCAGGTCGATCGCCTGTTCCAGAGAGGTGCGACCGCAGAGGTTGAGCGCCGCTCCCGCGGCAAGCTGTTCGATTTCTGCCCCGACGGCTTCATCCTTGTGCGATCCGACGATCCAAACGTTTGCCGGTGCCGTCCCGCCAGCGCCGAGTTTCTTTGCCAGCGCGGCGAAGTGATGCACCGGCCAGCGTTTGGCCGGGCCGTATTCCGCGCCGGGACAGAAGACGACGGGCGCGGCGTCGAGCGGCAGACCGAGCGCCGCGCGCGCACTGCGTTGTTGCAGCGGCGTCGAGGTCAGGCGCGGCTGCGGCGTGGGTGTATCAAAAGTTCCGGCCAGCGCGGCATAACGGTCGACCAGACGGGGCAGGGCGCTGTTCGGGAAACGCCGGTTGAGCAGGACATAGCGTGCTTCGCCCTGGTAGCCAATGCGTTCGGGAATCTTCGCGAAGAAGGGGACGAGTGCGGATTTCCAGGAGTTTGGCAGCACGTAAGCTTGCCTGAAATTGGCGCTTGCGTCGCTTGCCAGCCTACGCCCCAGCGCCTTGCGTCCCGCCCAGTCGAAGGCGCCATGCGCGAAGGGGTTTTCGATGCTTGCCGCAACCTCCGGCATGCGCGCCAGCAAGGAAGCGCTCCATGCGGGGGCCAGCACATGAATCCCGGTTTCAGGATGACGCGCGTGCAGCCGCACTAGCAGCGGCTGCATCATGATCGTGTCGCCGATCCACGAAGGTGCGACGACCAGAATCTTGTTAATGATGCCCCTTGGGCTTTTCGCCCGTGAAACGATATTTTGTACCGCAGTACGGGCAGAGCGACGCGCCATCCGGGCTCTTCAGCACGTCGATGAAGACGCGCGGATGACGCGCCCACAGCGGCGCGCCGGGACGCGGGCAGTGCAAGGGGAGATCGGCGGTGGTGACTTCGACTTCGCGGAGGGTTTCGTCAATCTGGCTCATGGCGGGGCTCATACCTGGGATAGCCAGTCGGTATGGGCAGGCACTTTGCCATTGACCACATCAAAGAACAGGCTCTGGATCTGCGTGGTGATTGGACCGCGGCATCCGGCGCCGATGATGCGACTATCGAGCTCGCGGATCGGCGTGACTTCGGCGGCGGTGCCGGTGAAGAAGGCCTCGTCGGCGATGTAGATGTCGTCGCGCGTCAGGCGCTTGGAGATCACGCTGTAGCCGAGTTCCTTCGCTAGCGTATGCACGGTGGCACGCGTGATGCCGACCAGCGCGGAGGCGATCTCGGGTTCGTAGATCTGCCCGTCCTTGATGACGAACAGGTTCTCGCCGGCGCCTTCGGCGACGAAGCCGTCGACATCCAGCAGCAGCGCTTCGTCGTAGCCATGTTCCGTGGCTTCCATATTGGCAAGGATGGAGTTTGCGTAAGTGCCGGAATACTTGGCGCGGCACATCGAGACGTTAACGTGGTGGCGCGCGTAGCTGGAGGTTTTTACGCGAATGCCTTTCTCGATGCCTTCTTCGCCGAGGTAGGCGCCCCAAGGCCAGGCGGCGATGGCGACATGGGTCTTGGCACCCTTGGGCGAGACACCCATCTTTTCCGAACCGTAAAAGGCAAGCGGACGGATATAGGCGGATTCGAGATTATTGGCGCGCACGACTTCTTTCTGTGCTTCCATTAGAGTCTCACGATCCCAGGGCATGGGCATGCGGTAGATATGGGCCGAATTGAACAAGCGGTCGGTGTGTTCCTTGAGGCGGAAGATGGCCGTGCCATTGACGGTTTTGTAAGCGCGCACACCTTCGAAGACGGCGAGGCCGTAGTGCAGCGAGTGGGTGAGGACGTGAGTGGTGGCCTCGCGCCAGGGTACGAGTTTGCCGTCTTGCCAGATAAAGCCGTCGCGGTCGGACATGGACATGTTTGGTCTCCAGAGTGTTCCAGTAGTTCTTCTAGCCGGCGATTCTAACTTGGTCGTTAGAATGCGTGGCATGGATCGCATCTGGAAACCCAATGTCACCGTCGCCGCGTTGATGGAACGCGACGGCCGCTTTCTGCTCGTCGAAGAAGAAACCGACGAGGGCGTGCGCTTCAATCAGCCTGCCGGGCATCTCGACGAAGGCGAGTCGCTGGTCGCTGCCTGCGCGCGCGAAGCGCTGGAAGAAACCGCTTACGCATTTGCGCCGACCGAACTGGTCGGCATCTACCAGTGGCCTAGACCAAGAAAGGAAAATGAGGGCGACATTACCTATCTGCGCTTCTCGTTTGCCGGCAAAGTCGGCGCTCGCGAGACGGCACGTCAGCTTGATACGGGCATTCTGCGCGCGGTGTGGCTGACGCCCGACGAGATCGTCGCCTGCCGGTCGCGTCATCGCAGCCCGCTGGTGCTGCAATGCGTGCAGGACTATCTTGCTGGGCGGCGTTTCCCTCTCGATCTGATCAAACACTATGGCTAAGATCATTGTCGGCATGTCCGGCGGCGTCGACTCCTCGGTCGCCGCGCTATTGCTCAAGCGGGCGGGCCACGAGGTGGTTGGCCTGTTCATGAAGAATTGGGAAGACGATGATACGGAGGATTACTGTTCTTCCCGCCAGGACCTCATTGACGCTTCTGCCGCCGCCGATGTGATCGGCATCGAACTCGAGGCCGTCAACTTCGCTGCCGAATACCGCGAACGGGTGTTCGCCAACTTTCTCGCCGAGTATCGGGCGGGACGCACGCCGAACCCCGATGTGCTGTGCAACTCCGAGATCAAATTCAAGGCCTTTCTCGATCATGCGCTGCGTCTCGGCGCCGACCAGATCGCCACCGGCCACTATGCGCAGGTACGCGAGTTTCTCGGCGAGTACCAGTTGCTCAAGGCCGAGGACGGCAGCAAGGATCAGAGCTATTTTCTTTACCGGCTCAACCAGCAACAACTGGCGAAGACCCTGTTTCCGCTGGGCGGGCTGTACAAGCGCGAGGTGCGCAAGATCGCCGCGGAAGCCGGCCTGGCGAACCACGCCAAGAAGGATTCGACGGGTATCTGTTTCATTGGCGAGCGGAGGTTTCGCGAGTTCCTTGCGCGTTATCTGCCGAAGCAACCGGGTGAGATTCGTCGCCTCGACGACGACCGCCTGGTCGGCCGGCATCAGGGTCTCTGTTATTACACGCTCGGCCAGCGCGAAGGTCTCGGCATCGGCGGCGTCAAGGATGCCCCGGAAGAGCCCTGGTTCGTCGCCGTCAAGGACAGGGACAAGAACGTGCTTTACGTCGTGCAGGGCCACGAGCATCCGGCGCTGCTGTGTGATCGGCTGACGGCCGGGCAGTTGTCGTGGATTTCGCCGCAAGGGCCGCGCCCGGGCTGGGTGTATGCAGCAAAATCCCGCTACCGCATGCCCGATGCGGCCTGCAATATCGAGGTGCTGGAAGGGGATCGCTGCGAGGTGGCTTTCGCGGCGCCGCAATGGGCGGTCACGCCGGGCCAGTCGGTGGTGCTGTACGAGAGCCGCGTCTGTCTCGGCGGCGGGGTGATTGTCTGAAACTGGGTTGCTGAGAGCTTCAGCGCTGTTCTGCGGAGAGATTGATGCCCAGCGCGTTCGTCAGTCGCACATAGTCGGCAACTGAAAGATTTTCAGCCCGTTCGGTCGGGGCGATGCCTTGGGCGACCAGAAAGGTTTCACCGCCAAACTCTTTCAAGGTGTTGCGCAGCATCTTGCGGCGTTGGGAAAACGCTGCAGCGACAAGTTGGCCGAACAGTGTTTCGTCGTTGACTGCCGTCGCGCCAGCGACCGAAGGAAGTCCCTGTGGGGCGCCGAGTTTCAGCGGGATCATGCGTACGATCGCCGAGTCCACCTTGGGTGGTGGATCGAAGGCGCCCGGTGGCACAACAAACAGTTTTTCCATGTGGAAGCGGTATTGCAACATCACCGAGAGCCGCCCGTAGTCGCCCGATCCGGGGGCGGCGACCATGCGGTCCACCACTTCTTTTTGCAACATAAAGTGCATTTCGGCGATCTGGTCGGCGAAAGTCGCCAGATGAAACAACAGGGGACTGGAGATGTTGTAGGGCAGATTACCGACGATTTTCAACGGCCCGGAGCGTTTCAGCGCGCCAAAATCGAAATGCAGCGCATCGCCTTCGTGAATGATCAGCCGTTCGGCGGGAAAGCGCTCGCGCAGGCGGGCGCTCAGATCGCGATCAATTTCGACCGCCTGCAACTGGTCGATACGCTCCAGCAAGGGGCCGGTCAGGGCGCCTAACCCCGGGCCGATCTCGACAAGTGTGTCTGACGGATGAGGCGCGATGGCGGCGACAATCTTGGCGACCACGCCGGGCGAAACAAGAAAGTTCTGGCCGAAGCGCTTGCGGGCCCGATGGCCTTGATGGCCGTTTGCATCGTGCTCTTTCATGCGTTTTTGCGACGTGCCATGTCGATGGCGGCATCGATGGCTGCGAACAGGCTGGTCGGGGAAGCTTTGCCTGTGCCGGCCAGCGTGAGAGCCGTGCCGTGGTCGACCGAGGTGCGGATGATCGGCAGGCCGAGCGTGACGTTGATGCCTTCGTCGAAAGCGGCGTACTTGAGTACGGCCAGACCCTGATCGTGGTACATCGCCAACTGGGCATCTGATCCAGCCAGAACATTCCTGGTGAACAAGGTGTCGGCGGGCAACGGGCCGACCAGATTCATTCCTTCGGCGCGCAGCTTTTCGAGTACCGGCGTAATGATCTCGATTTCCTCGCGGCCCATGTGACCCTCTTCGCCGGCATGCGGATTGAGCCCGGCGACGAGAATGCGGGGATGTTCGAAGCCGAATTTGGTGCGCAGATCGGCGTGCAGGATACGGAGGGTCGTTTCCAGTTCACCGGGCGTAAGGGAGGTTGCCACCTCCTTGAGCGGCAGGTGGGTCGTAGCGAGCGCGACGCGCAATCCGGCGCCAGCAAGCATCATGACGACACGCGGTGTGCCGGTCTTCTCGGCAAGGTATTCGGTATGCCCGGTGAAAGGGATGCCGGCATCGTTGATGACGCCTTTGTGCAAGGGGCCGGTGACTAGCGCGGCATACTCCCCGGAAAGGCAACCCGACAGGGCAAGATCAAGCAGCGCAAGCACGTAATGGGCGTTGCGGACATCCAGCTTGCCCGGTTGGCTTGCGGCGACGAGGGGAACATGGAGGATTTCCAGACCCTCGCTGCTTTTCCCGATCCGGCGCGCCCGTTCTTCGATCAGGTTGTTGTCACCCAGTACAACGATGCGTGCGGGAAACTCGCGTTCGGCCAGCGCCAGACACAGCTCCGGCCCGATACCCGCTGGTTCGCCTGAGGTGACGGCGATGACGGGCAGATCAGCGCTCTTCAAGCCGATACTCGACATAGGCGCGGTCGCGCAGTTGACGTAGCCAGTCTTCGTAGGCTTCGTCGGACTTGCGTTCGCGCAATGCCTGGCGTGCCATCAGGCGTTTGCGTTCGTCGCCCGGTTCGGCGTTCTTGCGTTGCAGCACTTGAATCAGATGCCAGCCGAAAGGCGACTGTACCGGGGCGCTGATTTCGCCAGGCTTGAGTGCATCCATGGCGCGCTCGAAATCCGGCACGGTATCGCCCTGATAGAGCCAGCCCAGGTCGCCGCCCTTTGCCGCGGAGAGGTCGTTGGAAAAGAGGCGCGCCAGTTCGGCAAAATCGGCGCCGTTGTCGAGGCGTTCCTTGAGCCCGGTCAATTTATGTTTGGCTTCACTGGATGAGACCAGTTCATTCACCTTGAGCAGGATGTGGCGCGCCTGTGTCTGACGCAGCGTCCCCGAAACGCTGCCGCCCTTGCGGTCCAGCAACTTGACGATATGGAATCCGGCTGGACTGCGCAACACCGCGCTCACTTCGCCGGGCTGGAGTTTTACGGCGGCTTCGGCATACAGTGTCGGCAAGCGGTCAAGCGGTCGGGGTTCGATGGCACCCCCCGTCATCGCATCGGGCGCTTCCGAATAGCTGGCCGCAATCTGGGCAAAGTCCTGTCCCGACTTGATGCGGGCCAAGGCCTCTTCAGTGCGCGCACGCAACTGGTTCAGACGTTCCGTCGTGGCTTGCTCGGGCACGCGCACGATGATGTGCGCCAAGGCTACTACTGCGGTTTGGTCGGCCTGTTCGGGATGCGCCAAATAGTTGTCGATCTCGCCGTCGGAAATCACGATGCGGCTTTCCACTTCGCGTTCGCGCAGGCGCGCCAGGGTCATTTCTTCCCGAATTTCCTCCCGAAATCGGGGCCAGGCAATACCGTCACGTTCGAGTGCGGTGCGAAATTCGCCCAGCGACATGCGGTTGTTGTCGGCGATGCGACGCATGGCGCCGTCGAGTTCGGCGTCGGCCGGGCGCAGGCCGATCTCCTTGGCGAACTGCATCTGCAAACGGTCCACGATCAGGCGTTCGAGAATCTGTTTTTCGAGCACATCGGCGGGCGGCAACTGGGTGCCTCGTCCGCGCAGTTGGCGCGTGATCGTGGCGAGGCGGTCGCGCAATTCGTGCAGGGTGATCGCCTCGTCATTGACGACGGCGACGACGCGATCAACGGCAACCGGCTGACGCGACTGAGCCGCAGCAAGACCGGGAAGCAGGCAGAACAGGGCAAGGAGGACAAGTCGGTTCATGTTGGATGCTCAGTTTTCGGCAAAGACGGGGTCGGCGGTCGGCTGGTTGATGATGCCATAGCCTGGAATGCTGCGGCGGAGAAGCTGGAGGGGATTGGAGCCGATGCGCGCCAGATCGTTAAGTTCGATCTGGAAGAAAATCGAACTGGTGGGTTGGTCGGCGATGGTCGCCAGGCGCTGGGCGACGATACGACCGACCCAGCAACCGGCGTTGTATTCCAAACCTCCAATCATTTCGATGATGCGGCTCTCGTTGATCGAGTAGTTGTAACGTGCGACTCCATGCCATCCCCCGGACAGCGGCCATTGGGCGGAAAGGTCGATTTGTTTCAGCAGGGTTTTGCCGAGGCCATCGCGCGCGAAGCGGTAGGATGTATTGACAACCTTGCCGGCCTCGGGCCGATAGCGGCCACCCACGGTCAAGCGGTCGGTGCGTTTGTCGCGTGGGTTGTACTGCCAGCCAAAATCGGCATAGGTATGGGGCAGTACCTGTCCGGCAAAGGTGGCGAGAATATCCGCCGAACGATCGCTGCGCGCCGTTTCGCCGGGCAAAGTGACGGACTGGTCACGGAAGTAATAGCGGGTTCCCAGCGTCGCGCGCAAACGATCGGCCCCGCTGGCGGGATCGATAAGGCGGGAGGTCACCGCCAATGTCAGTTCGTTGGCGTCGCCGATGCGGTCGCCGCCGGCGTAGCGGTTTTCCGAGAACATTTGCGCATAATTGAAACTTGTGGCGCCGCTGTCGAAGACCGGAATGCGGCGCTGGTCGCGACCGGGGATGTAGACGTAGTAGGCACGTGGTTCAAGGGTCTGTGTCAGCGCGTTGCCGAACCAGTCGATGTCGCGCTCCATGACGAACCCGCCATCAATGCTGAAAATGGGCAGGACGCGGCTCAGGCTCGACTTGGGTTCCAGGTCGATCTGGTTTGGCCCGGGTGTCGTGAGTCGGTCCAGCGCGTAGTGGGTGGCATGGATGCCGATTTTCGGCGTCAGCGAGAAAGCTGCCGTGGCCAGCGGCAATGAAAGCTGTGGGTAGAGTGTGCTGCGCTTGCCAAGAATAAAATCCGGATGATCGAAATCGACGTATTCCGCATTCAGATTGAAGGCCAGGCCGAGCGGAAGATCGTAACGAAATGCCGTGGCGGTGATTTGCGGCAAGCGCTGATAAGGTTTGGTAAGGTTCTGCAGGGTCTGATAGGTCTGCAGGTTGAGCGTGGCGCTATACCAGGGGCCGCCATAGGAGAGCACTCCCTGGCGCAGCAGGTTGCCTTGAGACACTTGGGCGACGCGGGTGGATAGATCGCTGAAATAGTTGTCGTCCGATACTCCATTGATGTTCAGCGACCCGGTGAGCCCTGGGGCGAAGGTCTGGGTGTGGGCGATCGCAAAGCCGTAACGATCCTGTCCCGCTTGTCGGTCGCCGGGCAGATACTCGAGGCGGATCTGACCTTTGTCGGGGAGCGGCAAACCGGTTGCAACGTGATTACGGTTGTAGGGCGAGTCGATCAGGTAGCGGAATTCGGTACTTAGTTGTAATCCGCGCTTGGTCAGCACACGGGGCGTGATCGTGGCGTCCATGTTTGGGGCGATGTTCCAGTACCAGGGAGTGGCAACCTCGATTCCGCTCTTGCTGGTCGAGCCGATCGTCGGCGGCAGGAAACCGCTCTTGCGGTTGCTGTTGAGCGCAAAGCTCATCCAGGGCAGATAGAAAATCGGTGTGTCCTTGAAACGTATGGTGGCGCCGCTGCCTACACCTCTTTCGTGAGTGTAATCAAGATCGAGTGAATCGATGGCAATTTCCCAGTCGCGCTGGCCGGGCGCGCACGTGCTATAGGTCGCATCCTTGAAATGGTATTGATCTTCGCCGCGAAACTCGATCCGGCTAGCGGTACCGCTGACGATCACTTCAGGACGTTGAAGCTTGCGACCGCTTTTCGCCAACACCCTGCCGCTCTCAGTTGTGGCGGGCAATCCAAGCAAGGTGATCGCGGGCTCGTCGACCGGGTCGGGTGTGTGCCGGATACGATAGGACGGAGTCTCGATCTCTCCGATGCTCTCTTCCAGCCGCATGCGCATGCGCGGTCCGCTGAATTCGCTGTCGGGGGACGTCATGCGCACATTGCCAGAGGCTTCGACTTCGTCCTCGATCTGCTGGTAAACAATCCGGTCGGCGTTGAGCGTGTCGCCCGCGCGCTCTAATTCGACTTCGCCTTCGGCCACCAGTTCGAGATCGTTGACCCCGACAATTCGGATGGCAGAAAAATGGGTGGGCGCCGATTTCTTGTCGGTGGCGGAGAAGGGCGTGGTCGCTCGGGCGGGAATTCCACTGGCCGGCCAAGCAGACGGGTGTGAGGGAATGGCTGGCTGTAAAAGCGCGCCCGACACTGGAGCAAGAGGCACTTGAGTCGGCGTGCTGGTCAGGAAAGTCGGCGCTGGCGCGACGGCAGGATGAGCCCCGAGCAGTGCCGGATCGACACGCAAGAGAGGAAGGTTCTGAGCAGTCACCGTCGGGGTGCTGCGCACTGCCGTCACGGTAGGAGAAGCAGGGGGAGGGCTGCGGGGTGTCGCTGCGGCAGGCGTCGCAGGCACTGCGCTTGGCCTTGTGCTTGCCTGGGCAGGTGCAACTGACGGCGGCTTTTCTTGCGAGTCGCTCCTCGCGGGAGGTGGAGAGAGGGGTTGCGGTAGTGGGGTAATGACGGCGGCAGGCGGCGCAACAGTAGCTCGCTCGGTTTGCGGGGGGGCAGGCTGGGGCAACGGGCGTGCTTCAATGGCCGGCGTGGGAGCAGGTTGTGTTTGTGCCGATTGAGGCAATCCCAGCAGCGCCGGGTCGACTTTCAACGGGGCCATGCTTCCTGCAGCGCTTGCCGCGCCGCACCCAAACAGCAGCAGGGCGCTGCTCACCGTCTTTACACCCCGCCTGTGCCATCCGGAAGTCATGTTTTCGCTATTCTTTTGTGTGGTGCGCAATGGTGGTGCGAAAAATGGCGCAAAGGTGCGCCATCAAGCCAATGATAGAATCCGCAATTCTAACATTCGAGTGGATGGCCTCGCGTGGAGCGGATCGAGCAGAGGGTTGAGCAGATTCGGGGCTGGCTGGCGGACCGGTTGCCCGGACTGGATTTCACGCTGGTGCCGGCCTCGGCCGACGCGAGTTTTCGCCGTTACTTCCGTATTGGATTGCCGGACGGTGCGACGCGCATCCTGATGGATGCCCCGCCAGTTCATGAGGACGTGCGCCCCTGGTTGCATGTCCAGCAACTGTTCCTGGCGGCCGGCGCCCCTGTTCCCGAAGTGCTGGCGCAGGACGTCGACAACGGTTTTCTGCTGATTTCCGATCTCGGCTCGACCACTTACCTTGCCGCGCTACAGACAGGCGCCGACGCCGACAAGCTCTACCGTGCTTCCATCGATACGCTGATCGACATCCAGCGCGCCAGTCGGCCCGGCGTGCTGCCCGCCTACGAGCGTGCCCTGCTGCAACGGGAACTGGACCTGTTTCCCGACTGGTACATCGGCAAGCACGTGCCCATCGATTTTGGCGCCGGCGACCGCGCCGCGCTTGCCACTGTGTTCGAGAAGATTCTCGCTGTCAATCTGGCCGAGCCCTGCGTGTTTGTCCATCGCGATTATCACTCGCGCAATCTGATGGTCGATGGAAGTCGCCCCGGGGTGATCGATTTTCAGGATGCCGTGTATGGACCGATCACCTACGATCTGGTCTCGCTGCTCAAGGATGCCTATGTCGAACGGGACGAGGAGCAGGCGATCGACTGGCTGGCCCGCTACTGGGATCAAGCCAGGAAAGCCGGCTTGCCCGTGCGCGGTGATTTTGGTGCGTTCTTCCGCGATTACGAGTGGATGGGCGTACAGCGCCACGTCAAGGTGCTCGGCATCTTCGCCCGTCTCTACCATCGCGATGGCAAGGAGGGTTATCTCGCCAACATGCCGTTGGTGGCCAAGTATCTGCGTGCCGCCTGCGCGCGCTACGGCGAACTGACGCCCTTGTTGCGCCTGCTCGACCGGCTGGAAAACCGCCAGGCCCAGGTCGGCTACACCTTCTGAACATGAAAGCGATGATTCTGGCGGCGGGGCGCGGCGAACGCATGCGTCCACTCACCGACCACACCCCCAAACCGCTTCTGCCGGTAGCCGGCAAGCCGCTGATTGTCTGGCATCTGGAACGGTTAGCCCGCGCGGGGTTTCGCGAGATCGTCGTCAACCACGCCCATCTGGGCGAGCAGATCGAAGCCTTGCTCGGCGACGGGGATGCATGGGGCGTACGCATCGCCTATTCCGCAGAACCTCCCGGTGCGCTGGAAACCGCCGGCGGCCTGGCCAACGCCTTGCCTTTGCTGGGCGATGACCCTTTTCTCGTCGTCAATGGCGACATCTACTGCGAGTGGAATTTTGCGCGGGCGCTCGCCGTCGAGGTCGATCTGGCGCATTTGATCCTTGTCGATAACCCGCCGCATCACCCGGCCGGCGACTTCTCCCTGGACAGCACGAAAGTCGGCGCTGGCGATACGGCACTCGCTGGGTCACGGCTGACCTTTTCCGGCATCGGTATCTACCTCCCGGAGTTGTTTGTCGGGATCGAGCGCGGGAGGGCGGCGAAACTGGCTCCCCTGCTGACCACGGCCATCCGCGCCGGCCGCGTCGGCGGCGAACATTACGTGGGCGCCTGGGTTGATGTCGGCACGCCGGAGCGACTCAAGGCGCTCGACAGCCACCTGCGTCATGCGTGTTAACATCAAGCCATGAACTTCGCCCCATTCCTCCAGCGCCGCCAGACGCTTCTCGCCCGCATGCAGACGGCGGGCGGCGGGCTGGCCGTGCTGCCGACCGCCGCCGAGCGTATCCGCAACCGCGACACCCAGTTCCCGTATCGCGCCGACAGCTACTTCCATTACCTGACCGGCTTCCCCGAACCCGAAGCGGTGTTGGTACTGGTGGCCGGCCAGGACGACGCGGCTCCGCAATCCCTGCTCTTCTGTCGCGAGAAAGACGTCGACAAGGAAATCTGGGAGGGTTTCCGTCATGGGCCGGCGGGCGCTCAGGAGGTCTTCGCCTTTGATGCCGCCTACCCGTATGCCGAGTTCGACGCCAAGCTGGCCGAGCTGCTGGCCGACCAACCGGCGCTGTGGTATTCACTCGGTCACGATGCCGCCTGGGATGCGCGCATTGCCGCCGCGCTGAACGCCGTGCGCGCCCAGACGCGCGCCGGCAAGCGTGCCCCGGCGGTAATGCACGATGTGCGCGCCGTGCTCGACGAAATGCGCCTGATCAAGGACGCCCATGAAATCGCGCTGATGCAGCGCGCCGCCGACATCGCTGGTGCTGCGCATCGCCGCGCCATGCGCTTTACCGTGCCCGACCGTTTCGAATACGAAATCGAGGCGGAATTCCTCCACGAGTTTCGTCGTCAGGGCAGCCAGTATCCCTCCTATTCGCCGATTGTCGCCGGCGGGGCCAATGCCTGCGTCTTGCACTACGTTGCTAACGACCAGCCCTTGCGCGACGGCGACCTGCTGCTCATCGACGCTGGTTGCGAACTCGACGGCTACGCCAGCGACATCACCCGCACCTTT
This sequence comes from uncultured Methyloversatilis sp., assembly GCA_964488825.1. Classification (GTDB taxonomy): domain Bacteria; phylum Pseudomonadota; class Gammaproteobacteria; order Burkholderiales; family Rhodocyclaceae; genus Sulfuricystis. The sequence continues at coordinate 14,442 of CAZAWN010000017.1, forward strand.
CCCGTCAACGGTAAATTCAGCGGCCCGCAGGCCGACATCTATACGCTGGTGTTGGCCGCCCAGGCGGCGGCGCTCGGTGCGATCAAACCCGGCGCAAGCTTCCTCGATCCGCACACGGCCGCGGTGCGCGTGCTTGCACAGGGCATGCTCGATCTGAAATTGCTGGAAGGCAGTCTCGACGGCGTGATCGAATCCGAAAGTTACAAACGTTTTTACATGCACCGTACCGGCCATTGGCTCGGCATCGACGTGCATGACGCCGGCGAATACCGTGACGGCGCCGATTGGCGCGCGCTGGCGCCGGGGATGGCGCTGACCGTCGAGCCCGGTTGCTACATCCGTGCCGCGGATGATGTGCCGGCCGCTTTCCACAACATTGGCATTCGCATCGAGGACGATGTGCTGGTGACGGCTGCGGGTTGCGAGGTTCTGACGGCCGCCACCCCCAAGACGATCGCCGACATCGAGGAAGAGATGCGCCAATGAATGCTGCGGTCAGCATCGTCGGCGGCGGACCGGCGGGCATGGCGCTGGCCCTCGCCCTGCAGCGGGGCGGCGTGGTTAGCCGCATTGTTGACGCGCGCCCGCGTGGCGCCGCCCAAAGCGATGCGCGCATCCTCGCCCTGGCGCATGGCTCGCGCCTGTCGCTCGAAACGCTGTTGGGCGCGGGCGCGTGGCGCACTATTCCTCACACGCCCATCTCCACCATCCACATTTCCCATGCCGGCGGCCTCGGGCGCACGCTGATCCGCGCTGTCGAAGAGCAGGTCCCCGCGCTGGGTTACGTGCTTGCCGCCGGCGACCTGGCTGCTGCGCTGGATAGTGCCGTCGCCGCCCAGGGCATCGAATTCTGCGACAACACCGTCGCACCGCAAGAAAGCGACGCGCTGCTGACCGTGCATGCCGAAGGCCGCATCGAGGACGGGCCGGAGATACGCACGCGCGACTACGGCCAGCATGCGGTGATCTGCCTGGCCCAGGCGGACGCGCCGCATGGAGGAATGGCCTGGGAGCGTTTCACGCCCGACGGCCCGGTCGCCCTGCTGCCCTGCGGCAAGGACTACGCGGTCGTGCTCACCTGTCCGGCGGCCGATAGCGAGCGTATTGCGGCGCTGGACGACGCGGACTTTCGCACCCTCCTGCAACAGCGCTTCGGCCCGCGCGTGACGCTGACGGCTGTCTCGCCGCGCCGGCTGTTTCCGCTCGGCTTGCGCGTGCGGCGCAATCCGGTCGGCCCGCGTGCGGTGTGGATCGGCAACGCCGCACAAACCCTGCATCCGGTCGCCGGACAAGGCTTCAACCTCGCGCTGCGCGACATCATGGAACTTGCCGACACCCTGACCGATGCCGTCGATCCAGGCGATGCGGTATTGCTGGCGCGCTATGCGGCGCGGCGCCGGGTCGATCGCGTCGGCGCCATCGGCTTCACCGATAGCCTGGTGCGGCTGTTCTCCAATGCTTTCCCTCCCCTGCGTCACCTGCGCGGCGCCGGCCTGTTCGCGCTCGACCTTTGTCCGCCCGCGCGCTCGTTCGTCGCGCGACGCATGATGTTCGGCGCCAGGGCTTGGTAATCCGCCGCCAGGCGCTAAAATCCGCTCCCGCTTTCTTTCTACCCCCTTTCCGTTCATGGATTACCTCGGCTTCACCCTGCGCAACAACCTGTTCGTCGCGCCCATGGCCGGGGTGACGGATCGGCCGTTCCGCCAGCTTTGTAAAAAGCTGGGCGCGGGGCTCGCGGTGTCGGAGATGGTGACCTCGAACTCCCTGCTCTACGGCAGTGCCAAGACGCGCCGCCGCGCCGATCATGCCGGCGAAGTCGCGCCCATCGTCGTGCAGATCGCCGGCGCCGATCCGGAATTGCTCGCCCAGGCGGCCCGTTACAACGTCGAGCGCGGCGCGCAGATCGTCGATATCAATATGGGGTGTCCGGCCAAAAAGGTCTGCAACGTCATGGCCGGCTCGGCGCTGATGCAGAACGAAGCATTGGTGGCGAAGATTCTTGCCACGGTGGTTGCGGCTGTGCCGGAAACGCCGGTGACACTCAAGTTCCGCACCGGCTGGAACCGCGATAACAAGAATGCGCCGACCATTGGGCGTATCGCCGAGGAATCCGGCGTCCGCGCCATCGCCATCCACGGCCGCACGCGTGCCGACCAGTACATGGGCCAGGCCGAGTACGACACCATCGCGCTGGTGAAAGCCCAGGTGAAGATTCCCGTGATCGCCAATGGCGATATCGCGACTCCCGAGAAGGCGCGCTTCGTGCTCGACTACACGAAAGCCGACGGGCTGATGATCGGCCGCGCCGCGCAGGGGAAGCCCTGGCTGTTCCGCGAAATCGAGCATTTCCTGAACACGGGTGCCGTCCTGCCAGCGCCGACTTTTGCCGAGATTCACGCCATCCTGCGCGCCCATCTGGCCGATCTCTATGCCTTCTACGGCGAAGCCACCGGCGTCAAGATCGCCCGCAAGCACATTTCCTGGTACACCAAAGGCATCGTCGGCGCGGCGCGTTTTCGTCATGCGATGAATCAACTTGAGTCTGTTGAAGCGCAACTGGCCGCAACCGATGAGTTTTTTCTGGCGCATGCCGAGCACAGCGCCAATGACTCCATTATTTATAAGGAAGTCGCATGAGCACGGATTTAGCCGATTGCGTACGCCGCAATCTGGAGCGCTACTTTCGCGATCTGGACGGTGAAACGCCCCATGCCATCCATGCCATGGTGATCGCCAGCGTGGAGAAACCCATGCTTGAAATCGTCATGCAACAGGCGGCGGGTAATCAGACCCTCGCCGCGGAGATGCTGGGCATGAGCCGTAGCACCTTGCGCAGAAAACTCGCAGAACACCATCTCTCTTAAGGAGTACACGAAATGAAGGTCAGCCAGGCGCTCATCAGCGTTTCCGACAAGCACGGCGCAGTGGATTTCGCGCGCGAACTCGCCGCCCTTGGCGTAAAACTGCTCTCCACCGGCGGCACTGCCAAGCTGCTGCGCGACGCCGGTCTCGATGTGACCGATGTTTCCGATTACACCGGCTTTCCCGAGATGCTCGACGGTCGCGTCAAGACGTTGCACCCCAAGGTGCACGGCGGCATCCTTGGCATCCGCGGCAATCCCGAGCACGCGGCGACGATGGCCAAGCACGACATTCCGACCATCGATCTGGTGGTGGTGAACCTCTATCCCTTCCAGCAGACCATCGCGAAAAAGGACTGCGCGCTGGAAGACGCCATCGAGAACATCGACATTGGCGGACCGACCATGGTGCGTGCCGCGGCCAAGAACCATGGCAACGAACAGGGCGGTTGCGCGGTCGTCGTCGAGCCGGCTGATTACCCCCAGATCGTCGCGGAAATGAAGGCCAATGGCGGAGCGATTTCCGCCGCCACGCGGTTCGCGCTGGCCAAGAAAGCCTTCGTGCATACCGCGCGTTACGACAGCGCCATCGCCAACTGGCTGACCAGCCTGGATGCCGGAAACAAGCCGACCACCTTTCCGGAGCGCTTGCAACTCGCCTTCGACAAGGTCGACACCATGCGCTACGGCGAAAACCCGCACCAGCAGGCGGCGTTCTATAAGGAGCCGAACCCGGTTGCGGGGAGCATCGCCGCCTACCAGCAACTGCAAGGCAAGGAACTGTCCTACAACAACAACATCGCCGACACCGATGCCGCCTGGGAGGCGGTGAAAGCCTTCGACGGCGGCGCGGCAGCCTGCGTCATCGTCAAGCATGCGAACCCCTGCGGCGTTGCGTTGGGCTCTTCGGCGGAAGATGCCTATCGCCGCGCCTTCAAAACCGATCCAACCTCGGCGTTCGGTGGCATCATCGCCTTCAATTGCGCCATCGACAAGGCCACGGCCGAGGCGGTATCCGGCCAGTTCGCCGAAGTCATCATTGCCCCCGAAATCACCCCCGATGCCCGCACCGTCTTCAACGCCAAGCAGAATCTGCGCGTACTGGTCGTGCCCATGGGGCGCAGCAGTGGCGCATTCGACTTCAAGCGCGTCGGCGGCGGACTGCTGGTGCAGACGGCCGACGAGGCGCGCATCGCCCAGTCCGACATCAAGGTGGTGACGAAACGCGTGCCGACCGAGCAGGAGATGCGCGACCTGTTGTTCGCCTGGAAGGTCGCCCAATACGTCAAATCCAACGCCATCGTCTATTGCAAGGACGAAATGACGGTTGGCGTCGGGGCCGGCCAGATGAGCCGCGTCGACTCGGCGCGCATTGCCGCCATCAAGGCCGAGAACAACGGTTTGACGGTGGTTGGTTCGGTGGTCGCCTCGGATGCTTTCTTCCCCTTCCGCGATGGTCTCGACGTACTGGCCAAGGCAGGCGCCACGGCGGTCATCCAGCCCGGCGGTTCGGTGCGCGACGCCGAGGTGATCGCGGCGGCCGACGAACAGAACATCGCAATGGTATGTACCGGCTATCGTCACTTCAGGCACTGAGAACATGAAACTCCTCGTCATCGGTTCCGGCGGCCGCGAGCACGCCTTGGCTTGGCGGCTGGCCCAGTCGCCGAAAATCCAGAAAATCTACGTTGCCCCTGGCAATGCCGGTACGGCGCGCGAGGACGGTTTGGAAAATCTCGCCATTACGGCGATTCCCGAACTGGTCGCGTTCGCGCGCGACAACGCCATTCATGCTACCGTCGTCGGCCCCGAAGCGCCGCTGGCGGCCGGGGTAGTGGATGCCTTCCGCGCCGCCGGGCTGCGCATCTTCGGCCCGACCCAGGCGGCGGCCCAACTGGAAAGCTCCAAGGACTTCGCCAAGCGTTTCATGGATCGCCATGGCATCCCGACCGCCAGGTTCCAGACTTTTACCGATGCCCAGGCCGCGCATGCCTACATCGATGCCGAAGGCGCGCCCATCGTCATCAAGGCTGACGGACTCGCTGCCGGCAAGGGCGTGGTCGTCGCCATGAGCGCCGACGAGGCGCACCGCGCCATTGATCAGATGCTGGCGGGCAACAAGCTTGGTGATGCGGGCCATCGCGTCGTGATCGAAGAATTCCTGGACGGCGAGGAGGCGAGCTTCATCGTCATGGCCGATGGCCGTCATGTGCTGGCGATGGCGACGAGTCAGGATCACAAGCGCCTGAAGGACGGTGACCAGGGGCCGAATACCGGTGGTATGGGCGCCTATTCGCCCGCACCGGTGGTGACACCCGATATCCATGCGCGCGCCATGCGCGAGGTGATCATGCCGACCATTCAGGGCATGGAGAAGGATGGCATCCAGTTCACCGGCTTCCTCTACGCCGGCCTGATGATCAAGCCGGATGGTTCGCTGAAAGTGCTTGAATTCAACTGCCGCATGGGCGACCCCGAGACGCAGCCGATCATGATGCGTCTGAAGAGCGACCTTGTCGATCTGGTCGATGCCGCCATCGATGCCCGCCTCGACCAGGTCGAGGCCGACTGGGACCGCCGCGTTGCCCTCGGCGTGGTGCTCGCCGCACACAATTACCCGGAAACCCCGCGCAAGGGTGACGTCATCGATGGACTGCCCCGGCCTGCCGACGACGCCCATGTTTTCCATGCCGGCACGGCCGAAGCCCATGGCAAAGTCGTTACCGCCGGTGGACGCGTGCTGTGCGTCACGGCGCTCGGCGATACCGTCAAGCTGGCGCAGAACCGCGCGTACGAAGTGGCCGAGGGCATCCGTTTCGACGGCATGCAGATGCGGCGCGATATAGGTTTCCGGGCGATCAAGCGCTGATGGATACCGCCGGCATCCGCGCCTACTTCACCGGCCTGCAGGAACGCATCGTCGCGGCGCTTGAAGCCTTCGATGGCAGGCCCTTCTTACACGACGCATGGACGCGTCCGGGAAATCAGGGCGGCGGTATTTCCCGTCTGATCGAGGAAGGCGACTTCTTCGAGCGCGGCGGGGTGAATTTCTCTCATGTTACTGGCGACCGGTTGCCGGCCTCGGCGACTGTCCACCGGCCGGAACTGGCCGGCCGCAGCTGGGAAGCGATGGGTGTTTCACTGGTGCTGCATCCGCGTAACCCGTACTGCCCGACCTCGCACATGAACGTGCGTTGCTTCATCGCCAGCAAGCCCGGCGAAGACCCCGTCTGGTGGTTTGGCGGCGGCATGGACCTGACGCCTTATTACGGATTCGCCGACGACTGCGTACATTTGCACCGCACCTGCAAGGAGGCGCTCGCGCCCTTTGGCCCGGACGTGCATGTGCGCTACAAGAAATGGTGCGACGAGTACTTCTTCCTGAAACACCGCAACGAACCGCGCGGCGTCGGCGGCATCTTCTTCGATGATCTGAACGAGGGTGGATTCGACCGGTGTTTCGCGTTGATGCAAAGCGTTGGCGACCACTTTACTGCCGCCTATCTGCCGCTCTGCGAAAAACGTCGAGATACGCTCTACGGCGAGCGCGAACGCGACTTTCAGGCCTATCGCCGCGGCCGCTACGTCGAATTCAATTTGGTCTGGGATCGTGGCACGCTGTTCGGCCTGCAGTCGGGCGGCCGTACCGAAGCCATCCTGATGTCGCTGCCGCCGTTGGTGAAGTGGCGCTACGACTGGCATCCCGTGGCCGGTTCGCCGGAAGAGCAGCTCTATACCGAGTTTCTGATCCCGCGCGACTGGAACTGAGGCTTGCCGTTCTGGCACTGCGCCGCCGCGCGGTAGTGGCGGTTGGCGTCGTCGCTGCGTTGCAGTCGGTCGAACAGTCGCGCCAGCTCGATATGTGCCGTGCAGTTGGAGGTCACCGCGAGCGAGGCCTCCAGATAGCTTTGCGCCTTGCCCCAGAGTTGCTGCTGCATGCATAGGCGTCCCAACACGAGCAGCAGCAGACCATCTTGCGGGTGTTCGTGCAGCCATTTCTCGCAGTGGGCGATCCGTCCGAGTACATCGCCGCCCTGACATTCCGCATAGGGCTCGAGCAGGGCCGATTCCCAGCGTTCTTCGAGATAATCCTCAATGAGTTGGGCGCCGTCGGCGCAACGTCCGTTGCTTGCGAACGCCCAGGCGGCGCGCAGCGCCAGACGCGCATCGAACCGATCAGGGCGCGGCATCTCGCGCCACAGGCGCAGCAGTTGGACGGCGTCGTCCTGCAACTCATCGATCATGCCATGGTAAGCATGCAGGCGCAGTGGTTGAGCCTGTTCCGGCAGCAGCGCTTTGTGCTTTTCGAGTTGGCGCGTCAGGCGCAGCAATTCGGCCCAGTCGCCTTCTCCCTGCGCGAGCCGCAGTGCAAGGCGTTGCGCTGCAATCTGGCGGCGCTCCTTGGCGCCCAGTTCATTGAGGGCGGTTCGCGCGGTGGTGAATCGTCTTGCATCGAGGGCGACGCGGATCTCCGCCATCAGGCGAGCGGTGCGCCAACCCGCAGCGTCGAGTGCCTGCGCCCTGGATTGCCAGGTAGCTATCCGCTGCGGATCGCGCAGGGCATGCGCGGCCTTGAGCGCGGCGAGGGCCGCAATGCCTTGCGCAGCGTTGGAGCTTTCATTATTTGCCGTCACGCCAACGCCGACTTCTGTGCTGGCGATGCTTTCGGCGTGCTTCAGAACCTGGCTGTAGCGGCCTTCCCAGAACGAACGTAAGGCCTCGGTGGCGGTGCGTTCCGTGCGCTGTTGCTTGCGTTTTGCGCGAAAGGCCCGGACAACACCGGGCAGGCGCGCGGTATTCACGATCAGGCGCAGCAGCAGATAGACGAGCAGCAACACTGCCAACTGCAGCAGTACGAACAGGTTGAACGAAAGTTCGGCACGCCAGGGCGGCACGACCCAGAGGACGTAGCCGTCGGTCAGTCGGCCCAGCAGCGCAACGCCAATCGCCAGCGCCGCCAGGGTAATCAGCCAGAGCAGGGTGCGCATGAGTTTATCGTTTATCCCGCGCCAGCTTGAAGTTGCGTAGTGCGGAAAGGGTTTCGTTCAGTTCCGCCGGTTCGCGCATCACGTCGAGTCGGAGCAAGGTCTTCAAGCTCGTTTGCGCATCGATCACGGCGGCGGCGCGCGTATCGAAATACTGGCCCAACCACTCCTCCGCCTGCTTCAGGTCGTTCTGGAAGCTGCGACCGTCGCGCGCCAGCAGAGCGAGGCGCGCCGAGAGCAGGCGCAGGCGCAGGTTCTCCCGCAGGAAATAAGCTTCGCGCGGTGCAAGCAGGCCGGGGTCAGGGCGGTCGATACGTTCGATACGCACCAACTGTCGCATTTCGTGCCAGATCTCGCCAAGCCAGGTGCGTACCATGTGCTCGAAACCCGGCGCTGGCGGGACGGCACTGGCCGTCTCCTTTGCCGTGTTGGTGGCGCTTGGCGCGGGGGCGCCTTTCTTTGGTTTGGGCGGAACAGCCGGACGTTGTTCGAAGGCGAGCGGGAGGTTCGGCACCGCTGCAAGCAGGGTGTCGAGCTTCAGCGCGATGCCGCTTACATCGGCGCCGGGAAGCGCCTTGAGGCGTTCGATATCGCGCACGAGCAGCTTGCGCAGGGGCAGAAATTGCGGTTGGGCGTTCCGCGCCAGGCGCGCTTCGGCTCCCTGCAGGGCGATCAGCGCCGCCTCGACGTTGCCGGCCAGCTGCAATTGCTGTGCGGCGATGGCGACATCCTGTTCGATTTCGGCGAGCAAACGATCCTCGCGCACCCGCGAGAGCTCCTGATACATCGCCTGCAGAGCCATTTGCTGACTCTGCATCTCGGCCAACTGGGCTTCGAAGGCACCGACTTTTCCGTGCATCGCATCGAGCGCTTCGCGATGCTGTTTGGCGTGCGTCAGCGCTTCGCGCTGCGCGCCTTCGTTGTCGGCAAGCCGGCGCGCCAATTCCTGTCGCGTGGTTTCGAAGCGCTGATTGCTCTGCCAGGCCAGCCAGCCCAGCACCAGAACCCCCAGCAAGGCGATGGCAACGAGGACCAAGGTCCAGGGGGTGGTTGGGCGTGCATGGGGGGCTTCCGCTGATGGCGGAGGCGGAGAGACCAGCGCGGCGGTTTCGGACTTTTGTTCTGCGTTCATTGCCGTGAAAAAAATGCGGTGAGGCCGGCGAGCAAACCTGCATCGGCGGGACCTGTCAAGACTACATCATGCAGGCCCAATGCGCGCGCCTGCTCGGCAATGCGTGCATGCGGCACGAAGGTGGGTGTCTTTTTCAGCCAACTCTGGCCGAGTTTGCCGACCATCTCCCAAAGATTGCGCAAGCCTTCGCTGCTGGTCACGATCATGGCGTCCAGGCGACCTTCCTGCCAGAGCTTGAGCAAAGGGGCAGGATCGAGCGGCGGCCGGAAGCGCCGGTAGCTACTCACATAGTCGACCGTCGCCCCGCGTTCCTGAAGCGTGTCGCCGAACAATTCGCGCCCGGCGTCGCCGCGAAACACTATGACCCGCTGGCCGGCGACGTTGGCAAACTCCGGCAGGGCGAGCAGGGCTTCCGAGTCGAAGCGCTCTTGCGGAGCAACAACCTGGCGGATGCCATGGCGCGCTAGCGCCTGCTCACTGCTCTTGCCGACCGTAGCGACGCGGACTGCGGCAGGCCAGGAGCGTTCGGCGAGAATCACCTTCAGGGCATGATCGACAGCGTTCGCGCTGACGAACATCACCCAATCATATTGGTCGAGTTGGATCGCTGCGTCGAGGATGGGCGTGACATCCGCAAGGGGCTCAATGGCCAGCACCGGGAATAGAACGGGGTGAGCCCCCTCGGCTACGAGTGCTTCGGCTAGATGCGCCGCCTGCCCTGTGGGGCGCGTGACGACGATATGCCGTCCCGCCAGCGCCGAGTTTGGCATGGATTTATCCAAGCGCAGCGAGAATCTCATTTGCGCCCAGGGCGCGCAGGTCCTCGACCAGCGCCAGGCCTAAGGCCTCGGGTTCGGCGGCCGGGCCGCTTTTCTCGGCGCGGGCGACACGCGTACCATCGGGTGTCGCCACCAGACCGCGCAGACGCAGTGTGCCGGCAGTGAATTCCCCGTAAGCGCCGAGTGGCACTTCGCAACTGCCCGCCAGCGCGCGCGACACCGCACGTTCGGCGCGCACGCAGGCCGCCGTAGCGGCATCGTTGAGCGGTGCCACCCAGGCGGCCACCTCGGGGCGGGAAGCCAGCGCCTCGATACCCAGCGCGCCCTGCCCGGCAGCGGGCAGCGAGGCTTCGGCGGGGATGGTCGAGCGGATGCGCTCCTTGAGGCCGAGGCGAGTGAGGCCGGCGGCCGCGAGGATGATCGCGTCGTACTGGCCTTCGTCGAGCTTGCGCAGCCGCGTGTCGAGATTGCCGCGCAAGGAGGAGACGGCGAGATAGGGATACATGGCGCGCAGTTGCGCTTCGCGGCGCAGGCTGGAGGTACCGACCACCGCGCCGGGCGGCAGGTCTTCGATGCGCGCGTACGTGTTGGAAACGAAGGCGTCGTAGGGCACTTCGCGGGGGCCGATGGCGACCAGGGCGAACTCCGGTTCCAGCGTCATCGGTACGTCCTTCATCGAATGCACCGCGAGGTCGGCGCTGCCGTCGAGCAGGGCGGTTTCGAGCTCCTTGACGAACAGACCCTTGCCGCCCACCTTGGCGAGCGGGCGGTCGAGGATCTGGTCGCCGCGCGTGGTCATGCCGAGCAGTTCAACGCGGCAGGCCGGATATAATCCTTGCAAAAGGCTGCGCACATGTTCCGCCTGCCACAAAGCGAGGCGCGACTCACGGGTAGCGATAACAATACGTTCGGGCGTGGAGGTCACTTGAGACTTTCGGATAGACGAGAAAACCATGAACGATTCAGCAGCGGCCGAACCCCGGATAGCGGCAAATTCTAGCATCGCGCCTTCCCGCACCTTGCGCCCCACCCTTCCCGACCAAGACAGCGATTCCCCCTTGTTTGCGGATATCCGCCTGCTTGGCCGCCTGCTTGGCGATGTCATTCGCGACCAGGAAGGGGGTACGGTGTTCGATATCGTCGAACGCGTGCGTGCGCTCTCGGTGCGCTTTCGTCGCCACGAAGACCATAGCGCCCGCGCCGAACTGGATGCCCTGCTGAACAGCCTGTCGCGCGAGCAGACCAACCTCGTCGTGCGCGCCTTCAGCTACTTCTCGCAACTCGCCAACCTGGCCGAAGACCAGCATCACACCCGCCGCGCGCGCACCCACGCGCAGGCCGGTACGCCACCCAGCGAGGGCAGCATGGCCAATGCCATGGCGCGGGCACGCGAACTGGGTTGCGACGACGCGCAGCTCGCCGGCTTCTTCGCCACGGCTGACATCGCCCCGGTGCTCACCGCCCACCCCACCGAGGTGCAACGCCGGAGCATCCTCGACCAGGAATGGAAGATCGCCCGCCTGCTTGATGCGCGCGACCGCCAACCGCTCACGCCGGACGAACTGACCGAGAACGAGGAAGCCTTGCGGCGGGCCATCCTCATCCTCTGGCAGACGCGCATGCTGCGTACCGCAAAACTGGCGGTGATGGACGAGGTCAACAACGCCCTGTCCTTCTATGACACCACCTTCCTGCGCGCCTTGCCGCGCCTGCACAACGCTATCGAAGACGCCCTGGGCGCGCCCGTGCCTGCATTTCTGCGGCCCGGTTCGTGGATCGGTGGCGACCGGGACGGCAATCCCTTTGTCACCGCCGACATCCTGAGGAGCGCGCTCAACGCCCAGAGCCGCAAGGCCTTCGCTTTCTATCTCGAACAGACGCATCAACTCGGCAGCGAGCTCTCTTCTTCGGAACTTCTAGTGACGATTTCGGACGAACTGCGCGCTCTGGCTCAGCGTTCCCCCGACCGCAACCCGCACCGCGACGACGAACCCTACCGTCGCGCCCTCGCCGGCATCTACGCCCGGTTGGCGGCAACGGCACGCGCACTTGACCACATGGAGGCGCTGCGCCACCCAGTGGCCGACGCGCCTCCCTATGTCGATTGCGCCGCATTCGCCGCCGATCTCGACATTCTTGATCGCTCGCTGCGCGCAAACGGCTCGGCGCTGATGGCGCGCGGTCGTTTGCGGCGGCTGCGGCGTGCTGCCGAAGTGTTCGGCTTCCATCTCGCGCCGCTGGACCTGCGCCAGAACTCGGACGTGCATGCGCGCGTCGTGCATGAGTTGTTCGAGGCCGCCCGTCCCGGCGTGGACTATGGCGGCCGCAGTGAAGAAGGCCGCATCGCCTTGCTGCTCGCCGAGCTGGCCACGCCGCGTCTGCTGGCTTCGCCCTACTTCACCTACTCGGACGAAACCGCCGGCGAACTGGCAATTTTCCACGCTGCGCGAGAGGCGCACCACCGCTATGGCAAGGCGGCGATCCAGAATGTCATCATCTCGAAGAACGAGGGCGTTTCCGACATCCTCGAAGTTGCCTTGCTGCTCAAGGAGGCCGGCCTGCTGCGTCCGCGCGAGGGCGAGCTCGACGTCAACATCGTGCCGCTGTTCGAGACTATCGGCGATCTGGAGCGTTGCGGCGCGGTCATGGATCGCCTCTTCTCACTGCCCGCCTACCAGCGCCTGCTCGACAGCCGTGAACGCCGCCAGGAAGTCATGCTTGGCTATTCGGACAGCAACAAGGACGGCGGCTTCCTGATGTCGAACTGGGCCCTTTATCGCGCCGAGATCACGCTGGTTGAGGTGTTTCGCATGCGCGCGGTGAGGTTGCGCCTGTTCCACGGTCGCGGCGGCACGGTCGGTCGTGGCGGCGGGCCGAGTTACCAGGCCATCCTCGCCCAGCCGCCCGGCGCCGTGCAGGGCGCCATCCGCATTACCGAGCAGGGCGAGGTGATCGCCTCGAAATACGCCAACCCCGAACTGGGCCGGCGCAACCTCGAAGTGCTGGTCGCCGCCACACTGGAAGCCACTTTGTTGCCGCGCGAACACGACGATCCGCAACCTGATTGCCTCGCTGCCATGGCCGAATTGGCCGATAGCGCCTTTGACGCTTACCGGGCGTTGGTCTATGAGACGCCGGGGTTCGAGCAGTATTTCTGGGAATCCACCGTCATCAGCGAGATTGCCTTGCTGAATATCGGCAGTCGCCCGGCGTCGCGCAAGAAGACCACTTCCATCGAGGACCTGCGCGCGATTCCGTGGGTGTTTTCCTGGTCCCAATGCCGCCTGATGCTGCCCGGCTGGTACGGGTTCGGCAGCGCCTTCAATGCCTACCAGGCCAAGCGCGACGGCAAGGGCCTGCCGCTATTGCAACGCATGCATCGTGACTGGGGATTCTTTCGCACCATGCTCGCCAACATGGACATGCTGCTTGCCAAGACCGATATCGCCCTGGCCGAGCGCTACGCCGGACTGGTATCCGATGCCGCTCTGCGCGACGCCATCTTTTCCCGCATCAGGGCCGAGTGGCAAGCTACGATCGCCGCGCTGCTCGCCATTACTGGGCAGTCGGCGCTGCTGGATAGCCAACCGCTGCTGCAACGCTCGCTCGCCAATCGTTCCCCCTACCTCGATCCGCTCAACCACCTGCAGGTCGAACTGCTGCGCCGCTACCGCTCCGGCCCGCCCTGGAGTGACGATG
>CAZAWN010000018.1:0-27652 GCA_964488825.1 uncultured Methyloversatilis sp.
GACCGGAGGCGCGCGACTGCGTGCCCTTGACGTGGGCGCCGACCGGACGGATCGAAGAGAAATCGTAACCGACTCCGCCGCCGCGGCGCATGGTTTCGGCCGCCTGGAGCAGGGCGGTGTAGATGCCCGGCCGGTCGTCGACGATCTCGGAAATGGAGTCCCCCACCGGCTGGACGAAGCAGTTGATCAAGGTGGCGCGCAGTTCGGTGCCGGCGGCCGAATTGATGCGTCCGGCCGGGACGAAGCCGTTTTCCTGGGCTTCGAGGAAACGTGTTTCCCAGAGCAGACTGGATTGCTCTGGTTCGTGTGAGGCCAGGGCGCGGGCGACGCGGGCGCGCACCTCATGGACATTGCGTTCGTTGCCCTTGGCGTACTTCTCGAGCAGCACCTCGCCGGAAATCTCCTGTGGCAGGGGCAGACCCAGTTGTCCGGTGTACTCCTCTTGTTGCATCGGTTCGGTAATTTGATCGGTCGTCATGGTCTCGTCAGGGTCTGAAGTAAGCGGATCGAAAAACGCAGGGGGCGAAGCTTACCGGCCCATCGCGCGCAGACAAAGAAGAATATTTTTACATCCAATTAAAACATGAGGTTAGCGTTTTACTTAGTGGTGTAAGCAATTTATACCACTAGATATAGTGGGTTATGAAAGGGGAAAAGGCTGTAAAAAATCAGCCTGTTGGATCGAATGAAGGGGTGGCGGGAATGTGGATTTCTGTTGCGCTGCAACATTGGCGATGCGCTGAGCGGGGTTGACGCGCGCTCGATTCCTCGCTCAGCGCCTTGTTTCAAGCCCCGGCGCGTGGGACTTGTATTACTTAAGGCGGGTTTCCAGTGCTTCCCAGCGCTCCAGCAAGTCGAGCAGTTCCGTGTCGAGGCTGGCTAAACGCGTAGCAATGGCTTGCGCCTCCTGCGGGTTGCCGTACAAGGACGGATCTTCGAGGCGGGCCGTCAGCGTTTTTTGCTCGCTTTCCAGAGCGGCGATACGTTCCGGCAGGGCATCCAGCTCGCGCTGCTCCTTCCAGCTGAGTTTGTCGGGTTTTGTCTTGCTTTCGTGCCGTCCCGCCAGCGCCGACTTTGCTTTGGGCGGTGTCTGCGCGGCAAGGGCGGCAGCGGCGGCGGCGTTGCGGCGTGCCCGATAGTCGGCCCAGTCGCTGTAACCGCCGGCAAACTCGTGCCAGGCGCCTTCATTCTTCTCGCTGCCTTCGGCAGCGATGGTCTGGGTGACGATGGCGTCGAGAAAAGCGCGATCATGGCTGACGAGAAACACCGTACCCGGATAGTCGCGCAGCAGGTCTTCAAGCAGATCGAGGGTTTCGATATCGAGGTCGTTGGTCGGCTCGTCGAGCACCAGCACGTTGGCCGGGCGGGCGAACAGGCGGGCCAGCAACAGGCGGTTGCGCTCGCCGCCGGAAAGCGATTTCACCGGCGAACGGGCGCGCTGCGGCGCGAATAGAAAGTCGCCCAGATAGCCCACGACATGCTTTCTCGTCGCGCCGATTTCGACATAGTCGGAGCCGGGCGAGATGATGTCCGCGAGGGTCGCCTCCGGGTCGAGTTGGGTGCGGAACTGGTCGAAGTAGGCCACTTCCAGCTTGGTGCCGCGCTTGACCGTGCCGCTGTCGGCTGGCAGTTCGCCGAGGATCAGTCGCAGGAGGGTCGTCTTGCCGGCGCCGTTGGGCCCGATCACGCCGATGCGGTCGCCGCGCAGGATGCGCGTCGAGAAATCGCGCACCACGGACTTCGCCCCAAACGCCTTACAGACATGCGACAACTCGGCGACAACCTGACCGCTTTTCTCGCCGGCATCGACTTGCAGCTTGACGTCCCCGAGCCGTTCGCGCCGGGCGGCACGTTCGGCGCGCAATGTATCCAGCCGCTGGACACGAAATACCGCACGCGTGCGGCGCGCCTCGACCCCCTGGCGAATCCAGGCTTCTTCTTCCTTGAGCAGTTTGTCGGCACGGGCGCTGGCCTTCGCTTCGTCGGCCAGCTCCTGTGTCTTGCGCTCCTGCCAGGCTTTGAAGCTGCCGGGATAACTGGCCAGCCGACCGCGGTCCAGTTCGACGACGCGCGTCGCCAACCGGTCGACAAAACGCCGGTCGTGGGTGATGAACAGCAGCGTGACATTGCTTTCGAGCAGGAAGTCCTCCAGCCACTCGATGGCGGCAATGTCGAGGTGGTTGGTTGGCTCGTCCAGCAGCAATACGTCAGGCGCGACCGCGAGCGCTTGCGCGAGAGCCAGGCGCTTCTTCTGGCCACCGGACAGCGTGCCGACCTGGGCGTCGGCATCCAGGGCGAAACGCCCGATGACCTGCTCCGCCCGGGCTTCGAAGGCCCAGACACCGAGGGCTTCCATTTCGTGCTGCAAGCGCTCCATACGCTCCAGCAGTGCGTCGTGATCCGTCTCCGCTTCCGCCAGCCGATGAGAGACCTCGTGATACTCGGCGAGCATTCGGGCGGTATCTCCCATTCCGGCGACGACGGCCTGAAAGACGCTTTGCGCCGGATCGAAAGGCGGTTCCTGAGGTACGTAGCCCAGCTTGAGGCCGGGTTGGCGCCAGAGCGTGCCGTCGTCAAGCGGCGCGCGCTCCGCCAGCGCGGCGAGCAGCGAAGACTTGCCGGCCCCATTGCGGCCGATCAGCGCGACGCGTTCGCCGGCATCGAGCTGGAAAGCCGCTGCATCGAGCAGGGGCACGTGGCCGTAGGCAAGGCAGCCATTGTCGAGTTTGAGGAGAGGCATGGCGGCATTCTAGCGGGGCGGGGGAGTCCGCCCCCTTTCCTGGTCGCGATGCCGTCCTGCCAGCGCCGAGTTTTTTGCGCCCTACATCCCAGTAACGTTACGGCTCAGGCTCCGTGCCAGTTCGTCGATACGATTGATTTGCGTGTTGACGGTTTCCGACGAGTTCGCGACGGTTTCGACCTGTTGGGCGATGTCGCGTCCGGACGCGCTCTGTTCGCGTGCCGCATCGGCGATATCGGCTACGGCTCGTTCGACCAGTATGGCTCGATTTTCGATACGCGCCAGGGCATTGCCGACGGTGCGCGAGCGTGCGGCGCTGTCGGAAGCCTTATCGGATGCGTTGGAAATTTCTTCTGTCACCATCCGGGTCTGATGCTGGATCTTCGTCAAGATCGTGCCGATATCGTGGGCCGACGCATTGGTTTTCTCAGACAGTTCGCGTACCTGGTCGGCAACCACCGCGAAGCCGTATCCTGCAGCGCCGGCGCGAGCCGCCTCGATGGATGCGTTCAATGCCAGAAGATCGGTTTGTTTGGCGATGCCCTGAATGATGGCCACGATTTCCTGGATGCGTTCGGATTGCTCGGCGAGATGCACCATTTTTTCCGCCGCAGCGACGACCAGTGCCGCGGTGGCTTCCATCGTTGTTATGGCGTCGCGGACTTCGCCTTCGCCTTGTGTAACGGCGGCGACCGTTTCACGCGTCGCGGACAGGGCGCCCTGGGCGTTGTCGGCAACCTGATCGATACTTACGGACAACTCCTCGGTGGCCGCCGCCATGCTTCCCGCCGCATGTGACTGGGTGGTCGTGGCTTCGCGCGCCGTACGCGACAATTGAGCCAACTCGGCTGTGGTGGCCTGAACACTGCGAGAGACCTCCTGTTTTTGCCCTTCCATGCGGTTCTTGATGATGGCATTGTCCTTGAAAACCTGTACGGCGCGCGCCATTTCGCC
Organism: uncultured Methyloversatilis sp.; assembly: GCA_964488825.1. Classification (GTDB taxonomy): domain Bacteria; phylum Pseudomonadota; class Gammaproteobacteria; order Burkholderiales; family Rhodocyclaceae; genus Sulfuricystis. The sequence goes on from CAZAWN010000018.1 coordinate 3,695, forward strand.
CACCTCGTCGGACTTGCCGGTAAAGGGAACCGCGACGCTCGTATTGCCGGCAGACAGCCCCGCCATGGTCGTGTTGATCGCGCCGAGCGGCAACGCGACGCGGAAGCGGATGAACCAGAAAGTGAAGAGACCGAATACCGCAAGGATCGCCCCGGCGGCGAACATGATGCCGCCAACTTTGATGGACAAAGCCCAGATGGCATCTTCAACGGCATCGGCGCCGGATTTGCGCCGCTCCGCCAGCGTCGACCTGATGCCGGCGAGGGCGGCAGTGGCTGCATCTACTTCCATGGCGGAGATCGAGCCGCCGGTTAGCGCCCGCTCGTAGGCCGAGACGGATTGTTCCAGCGCGGCCAGATGGCTGCGCTCGGCATCCGAAGGACTGGCGTTCAAAAACGCGGGGAATCCTTCGCGCGTCTTGAGCAGCGCCTGGGCGACCGCCTGCTGCGCGGCGGCATCGCCTTGACTGGCTTTGGCCCAGTGTTGCGCCACGCCGCCATGACCAAGATGATGCTGGAAATGGCCGAGGAGATCGATGCGCCGCGCCAGGCGGGAGTCGAAATCGCGCCACACGCTGGAGATCTCGCTGACCGATTTGAAGGTCAGCGCCGTGGCTCCGAAGCCTGCGGCGAGCAGGAAAATGGTGAACAGGGTGATGAAATTACCGACTTTGAACATGCGCACGTTGTCGACAAAGCCGAACAAGGCGACGCTGACCCTGCCAAGCAAGTTGAGCGTGCGGTCGTATGTGACGGTGTTATGCTCAGGCATGGAGAGGCTCCTTCCACGAATGCAATTCATGTCGTCCGGCGGCAATGGCCGGATCGATGGCGGCGGCGACGGCGTGCGATAGTCCGCCGCCCCAGGTGTCGATGTCGGCATACTGGACGCCGATCAGGGTGATGGCGCGGGGCGTGCGACCGGTCAGGTCGGCAGCGGCAAGCACGTCGGTAAAACCGGTCTGGTGCAGGCTGAGCGGACGTTGGCCGAAAAAAGCCGGAATAGCCGTATCGCGCAGGACGATCATGGCGCCTGGGGGCTGGCCGAAATCAACGGCATCAAAGACGATCAAACGTTCGGCGTCCTGCACCAGCGGCAGCAGGTAGAGCCCCTGCGTGCCGCCATCGACAATGTCGACATCGTCCGGCAAGCTGTCATCTTCCCGCATGCGTGCGACGACGCGCGGGCCGAAGCCTTCGTCGCTCCACAGCAGGTTGCCGATGCCGAGCAGCACAGTCCGCCCCATGGTTTTGTTCATTTCCGGAACTGCCGTTCGCCGGAGATCATCGTGCTGACGGCGGTCTGCCGCGACAGCACGTCCTCGCGGACGGCGATATAGATGTGGATGAGAGAAAAGCCGACCATGACCCACATCGCCAGGCGGTGAATCAGATGCAGGTCCATGGTGTTGCCGAACAGGGCGGTTACCCAACCGAACAGCAGGAATTGCCAACTATCGTGGCCGGTGACCTCGGCGTACATGGCGAAACCGGTAACAATGATCGCGAATCCGGGCAGCACATACAAAAAAATCATGGCAATGCTGCCCAAGGGATTGAGTCCGACGTAACGCACGGGATGGTCGAGAAAAAGAAAATTCCATTTCAACTGACGCATGAAACCGTCGGACCATTCGGCACGCCAGATGGCCGGGACAAACAGATGGTGGGTGATGCCCTTTTCGGCGAACACCAGCCACAAGCGCGCAATGGCAAGCAAGGCGAACAGATAGCCGGCCGCCAAATGCAAAAAACGTATCCAGCCCATCACGTAAAGCTCGGAGGGATCGCCGAGTACCGAGGGAGGGGGTACGCCGATGAAGTAGCCGGTCACGCACAGGACGGCGAACAGCAGCGCGTTGATCCAGTGCCAGAAGCGCATGCCGGGTTCGTAGATAAGTACCGGCGGGGGAATCCCGCCTTCGGGCAGTTGGTGGTAGGGAACGAAGTGTTTCATTGCAGCTACCGCCTCACAGTATCTGGGCGACGGTCAGTTCGCCGCCGTCGGGCCCAATGACGTGCGTTGCGCAAGCCAGGCAGGGATCGAAACTGTGGATGACGCGCAGGATTTCGAGCGGTTTGTGCGGGTCGGCGAGGGGCACGCCCAGCAGAGACGCCTCGTAGGCGCCGATGTTGCCTTGGGTATCGCGCGGGCTGGCATTCCAGGTAGTCGGCACCACGCACTGATAGTTGCGGATACGCTGTTCCTCGATATGCAGCCAGTGGCCAAGGGCGCCACGCGGAGCCTCGCAGTAGCCGACGCCTTTGGCCGTTTTGGGCCAGGTAGAGGGTTCCCATTTGTCGGTATTGGCGGTGGTTTCGTTGCCGCTCTTGATGGTGGCCTGGAGAAAATCGATCTGATCGATCAATTGTTCGACCGCCCACTGTGTTTCGAGTCCGCGCGCCGCGGTGCGCCCCAAGGTGGAGAACAGCGCGGTAAGAGGCAGGCCGAGTTTCTTCAACGCGCCATCGACCAATTCCTTGACGCGTGCGTTGCCAGCGGCGTAAGCGATGACCATGCGCGCCAGCGGACCGGTTTCCATCGCATGACCTTTCCAGCGCGGCGCCTTGATGTAGCTGTACTTCGCGCTTTCGTCGAAATGTTCGATCTTGTCCGGTGTCTGGCGCGTCTGAGCGCCGAGGCGGAAATCGAGTTCGGTGATGCCTTCCCACGGGTGCAAGCCCTGCTTCTCGTCAGGATAGCGATACCATGAATGCGGCACAAACTCTTGCACGTGGGAGGGGTCGCGCAGGTCCACCGGGTGCAGGGTGCTCAGATCGCCGTTGATGATCGCGCCGCGCGGCAACATCAGACTCGCGTTCGAATCGTCGTTGGCGCGCGTCGGGAATTCGCCGTAGGAGAGCAGATTCTTGCTGGCCAGGCCGCCCCCATGTTTGAACCATTCCGGGTAGAAGGAGGCGACCGCCAGCAGATCGGGGATATAGACCTGCTCGACAAAGTTGCGCGCCCGCTGGGCGATGGAAGAGACGAGATTGAGACGTTCGGCATTGATCGACGCGCCGGACGATCCGGTGGCGTGCATGTTGATGGCCGACGGCGCCCCGCCGACCAGCCACATCGGATGAGGGTTCTTGCCGCCGAACACCGCCTGGATTTTCACGATGTGACGCTGGAAATCGAGCGCTTCGATGTAGTGCGCCACTGCCATCAGGTTGGCCTCGGGCGGCAGTTTGTAGGCGGGGTGACCCCAGTAGCCGTTGCGGAACGGCCCGAGTTGGCCGGAGCCGACCAGTTTTGCGACGCGGCCCTGGACTTCCTTGAAATAGCCCGGCGACGCATTCGGCCAGGGCGAGATTGATTGCTGCAACTCCGCCGTGCCTTTCGGCGAGGCTTTGAGAGCGGAAACGACATCCACCCAGTCGAGCGCATGCAGATGATAGAAATGCACCAGATGGTCATGCACGTAGAGCGTCAGGTGCATGATGTTGCGGATGGTGTTGGCGTTGACGGGTATCTCGATGCCCAGCGCATCTTCCACCGAGCGTACCGAGGCGAGGGCATGCACGCCGGTGCACACGCCGCAGATGCGCTGGACAAAAGCCCAGGCGTCGCGCGGATCGCGCCCCTGCAGGATGGTTTCCAATCCGCGCCACATGGTGCCGACCGAAACGGCGTTGCGGATGACATTGTTGCTGTCGACATTCGCCTCGATGCGCATGTGCCCTTCGATGCGCGTGACCGGATCGAGCACGACACGGCGTCCGCCGTCGTCAAGGTTAAAACCGTTGGGAGTCGTCTTTTGCGTCATGCCTGGGGTTCCTTCTTCTCATCTGTTTCCGCCGGCTTGCCGCCCGTGACCAGGCGCTTGATCGCCGACGCACCCAGTTGCACGGCAACGGCTGCACCGAGCGCGGCTGCACCCACGGCAGCCACCTTGTCTGCATTCGACTCGACGCCCCATTGCATCATGTCGGGCAGACGTTCGTACAGTGGGCCGCGGTCGAAATAACCCTCTTCGGAACAACCGATGCAGCCATGGCCTGAACGCACCGGCCAACTGGTGTTCTCGTTCCAGCCGATCACGCCGCAGGCGTTGTAGGTAGTCGGCCCGCGGCAACCCATCTTGTACAGGCACCAACCCTGGCGTGCACCTTCGTCGTCCCATTTTTCGACAAACTGGCCGGCATCGAAATGGGCCCGGCGATAGCATTTGTCGTGGACGCGCTGCGAATAGAACAGTTTGGGGCGCAACTGACGATCAAGTTCGGGCAGACGGTCGTACGTCAGAAGGTAAGAAATCACGCCGGTCATCACTTCGGCGATGGGCGGACAACCGGGCACGTTGATGACCGGAACCCGGCTGACCAGTTTATGTACCGGAGTCGCCTGGGTGGGGTTCGGCTTGGCGGCTTGTACGCAGCCTGAGGATGCACAACTGCCCCAGGCGATGATCGCCTTGGCGTGGCGGGCGATTTCCTCGAATTTCTTCTTGAACGGCCGGCCGCCGACAATACAACTCATGCCTTCGTTGGCCAGCGGGATGTTGCCTTCGACAGCCAGCAGGTAAGCGCCGCGGTAGTCGCGCACGATGTCATGGAGTATTTCTTCGGCCTGATGGCCGGCTGCCGCCATGATCGTGTCGTCGTAGTCGAGCGAGATCATGCTCATGACAATATCGGAGACAAGGGGGTGGCCTGATCGCAGGAAGCTTTCGGTGCAGCAGGTGCATTCCAGCCCGTGCAGCCAGATCACGGGAATGCGCGGCTTGGTCTGCATCGCGTGCGCAACACTTGCGGCACCCTGGGGACCGAGCCCGAGCGCCGTCGCGGTCAGGGCACAAAAACCGAGAAAGTCTCGTCGCGAAACGCCGCGTTGCATCAGGACATCGTAGAACGTCGGTTTGTCGGTCATGTTGCACTCCCGGTTGCTCTGTTCTTCTATTACTTTCAGCATACCCAAAAACCTCTCTTTTGTAGTGGTCATCTGGGGCGGTGCGCAGACTATTCCGTCCGTTGCCGAGAAAGTGCCGTCCTGCCAGCGCCGAGTTTTGCGCATTCCCTCGGCTAGAATCCGCGCACCGCAACACGCACTGGATTGCTCATCGTGGCACATGAACACGTCGCCGCTGTCGATATGGGGTCGAACAGCTTTCGCCTGCAAGTCGGGCGCATTGTCGGCAACCAGATTTACCCCCTCGACGGCATCAAGGAAACCGTTCGTCTCGCCGCCGGGCTGACGCCCGACAAGCGTCTCGATGCGGCCGCACAGGAGCGCGGCCTGACGGCGTTAGCCCGCTTCGGCGAGCGCTTACGCGGTTTCGCCCCGGATGCCGTGCGGGTGGTGGCGACGAATACCCTGCGCGTGGCGAAGAACGGCCCCGAATTTCTTGCCAGGGGCGAGGAGGTGCTCGGTTTTCCCATCGAGGTGATCGCCGGTCGCGAGGAAGCCCGCCTGATTTATCTCGGCGTGGCGCATACGGTGCCCAATCGTCGCGCCCGGCAGTTGGTAGTGGATATTGGCGGCGGTTCGACCGAATTCATTATCGGACGCAATATCAAGCCCTTGCATCTCGAATCCCTGTATATGGGCTGCGTCAGCTACAGCCTGAGATTCTTCCCGGAAGGGCATATCGACAAGCGCCGCATGAAAGACGCCGAACTGGCAGCACAACGCGAACTGCAGACGATCGTTCATACCTATCGGGCGACCGGTTGGGATGTCGCCATTGGTTCCTCCGGCACCGCCAAGGCCATTTGCGAGCTGCTCGAATTCAATGGTTTCGCCAAGGGGAACATTACCCGCGACGGTCTCGACAAACTGCGTAGCCGACTGATTGTCGCCGGACATGCCGGCAAGACGGCGCTCGAAGGCATGCGTTCCGACCGTGTTCCGGTGATTCCCGGCGGCGTGGCCATCATGTCAGCGGTGTTCAAAGAGTTCGGTCTGGAGGAGATGGTTTTCTCCGAGGGCGCCTTGCGGTTGGGTGTGCTCTACGATTTGCTGGGGCGTTACCACCACGACGACTTGCGGGAGGCGACGGTGAGTCGTTTCATGCAACGCTACGAGGTGGATCGTCGCCAGGCCGCGCGGGTTGCAACGAGCGCGCTCGAGTTCTACCAACAGCTGCGCCCGCAGGACGATATCGAGGAATCGATGCCGGCGCTTTTTCTCGCCTGGGCGGCTCGCTTGCACGAGATTGGTGTCTCGATTGCACACACGAGTTACCACAAGCATAGCGCCTATGTGCTTGCCAATGCCGACATGCCCGGCTTTTCGCGGCGCGATCAGGATTTGCTGGCGCGACTTGTCCTGGCTCACCGCGGTCGGCTGGAACGCGTCAGAATGCTTACCCGCCAGCAGCAGCGAGATAATCCCGAGTGCGATCCCGAGTGGTTCCTGATCTTCTGTCTGCGCACGGCCGCCTTGCTGCATCGTGCGCGCGACGACGCGGCGCTGCCCGATATGGGCGTGCGCGCCAGCCCGCGCTGCTTCGAACTGCAGATTGATCGCGCCTGGTTGTCTGCCGCTCCCTTGACCGCCGCTGTTTTGGACGAAGAGGTGCAGCAATGGGCCAGTGTCGGCATCGACTTCAAGGTGCGCGGTCTGCGGGCCGCCGCCTAGCGTAGCGATGGCCGGGGCCGAGTACGCCGAGCAGTACGGCGCGGACGGTAAAACTGAACTGGCGCTGAAAGGCCGATGGACCTTGCGGTCGATTGCGGCGGCCGGGACCGGATGGCGTTTGCGCTTGCACTTGCTGGCCTTGCAACGCGGCTTGCGTTGGGATTGCCTCCATATCGAGGCGCTCGACTCGGCGGGTGCCTTGCTGCTATGGAACCTCTGGGGACGGCAGTTGCCCCCCGAGGTGTTGCTTCGTCCCGAACATCGCGACATCTTCGCGCGACTGGCGGCGATGCCGCGGGAAAATGCCGCGCCGCGTCCGGCTCCCTTTGCCTGGCTGGAAAGCATCGGAGCGGGCGTATTGGGCTTGCTGCGCCACTTGCGGGCCTTCACGCGACTGATTGGCCAGTTGATGCTCGACGTCGCGCATCTGCTGCGATATCCGGCGGATGTTCCGCTGCGGGAGATCTCCGCGAATCTTTACAAGAGCGGTTTGTGCGCCATGCCGATTACCGCCTTGGTCGGTTTTCTCATCGGTGTCGTGCTGGCCTATTTGTCTGCGCTGCAGTTGCGTCAGTTCGGGGCCGATTCCTTTGTCGTCAATCTGCTCGGCCTCGGCATCATCCGCGAATTGGGGCCGGTACTGGTGGCCGTGCTGGTGGCTGGACGCTCCGGTTCCGCCATGACGGCCCAACTGGGAACGATGCGGGTCACCGAGGAAATCGATGCACTGGCCGCCATGGGCGTGCCGCGCAGCCTGCGGCTGATTTTTCCCAAGGTGGTCGCTCTGGCGATTGCGGTGCCTTTGCTGGTGTCGTGGACGTCGTTCATCGCTTTGCTGGGTGGCATGGTGGCGGCCAACATCCAGCTTGACATCAGCTACGGTTTCTTTATCGAGACTTTGCCGCGGGCGGTCCCGGTGGCTAATCTCTGGATCGGGCTGCTCAAAGGCTTGACCTTTGGTTTGGTGATTGCTCTGTGTGCGTGCCATTTCGGTTTGCGCGTCAAACCGAATACCGAAAGTCTTTCGGTCAATACCACTGCTTCGGTGGTTTCGTCGATCACTGTGGTGCTGTTGATTGACGCTATTTATGCCGTTCTGACGCGCAGTATCGGACTGCCGCGATGAATTCTCGCCCACTGCAGCCATGAGCGATCCGGTAGTTGCCGTCACCAACTTGTCGACGCGCTTCGGCAATCGCTGGGTGCATCGCCATCTTGATCTCGTCATCGACAAGGAAGAGCGGGTTGCCTTGGTGGGCGATTCGGGCAGCGGAAAAACCACGCTACTGCGGCAATTGATTGGCCTCCAGGCGCCTACTGAGGGTGGAGTACGACTGTTCGGCGAAGCGCTCTTCGGCGGCGGAGTCAAACGAGAACGCGCCTTGCGCCAGCGTTTTGGCGTGCTGTTTCAGCAGGGGGCGCTGTTTTCGTCATTCAATGTGTTCGACAACATTGCCTTTCCCTTGCGCGAATTGAGAATTCTGGACGAGGCGACGATACGCGATCTCGTCATGCTCAAGCTCGAAATGGTCGAGTTGCGGCCTCGAGATGCCTGGTTGATGCCGGCCGAGCTCTCCGGCGGCATGGTCAAGCGGGTTGCGCTGGCGCGGGCGCTGGCGCTGGAGCCGGAACTCTTGCTGCTCGACGAACCGACCGCCGGCCTTGATCCGGATCGCTCGGAAAGTTTCGAACGTCTGATTCAGACGCTCGGCGCCGAGTTGGGTCTGACGGTCGTTTTTATCACCCACGATCTCGATACCCTGGCGTCGCTGGCAACGAAAATTGCCGTTCTGGCGGATCGGCGCATCCTCGCCTGCGCCCCGATCAACGATATCCTGCGCATCGACCATCCCTTCGTACATAATTTTTTCCGTTCCAGCCGCGGTCGCCATGCCTTCCAACTTACTTCCTGACGCCTGATTATGGAAAACCGCTCCCATGCCCTGATGGCGGGGCTGTTTACCCTTGGCCTCGCCGTGCTTGGCGTACTGGCGCTCTGGTGGTTTGGCGACCAGCGCGAGGCAACGCATACCTACTTGCTCGAAACACGCGATAGCGTTGCCGGGCTGAATACCGAAGCGCAGGTGCGCTATCGCGGTATGCGCGCCGGCAAGGTCAGGGATATCCGGCTTGATCCCGACGATCCGGAGAAGCTGCTGGTTGAAATTACCCTGGGCCAACAGTATCGCTTGACCGACAAGACCGTCGTCAAGCTTGATTCGCGCGGGATTACCGGTATCGCGTATGTCAGCCTGGAAGAAAGCGCGGCGGGGGGCATGCCCATTGAAATCAATCCCGCCGATCCGCCCCGACTGCAGATTCAGCCCGGGTTGCTGCAACAACTGGGTGCCAACGCTGCGGATATCGGCGTACAGCTTGCCGAATTGAGCAAGCGCTTGAATCGTCTCCTGGACGAGCGCAATCTGGATAATCTCGCGCGCGCCCTGGCGAATGTTTCCACCGCTTCCGAAAGTCTTAAAGCACTGCCTGCGTTGATGGCCAGTATGCGCGAGACGCTTTCCGCGACCAATCTTGCCAGACTGCATGCGCTGCTCGCCCACCTTGAGAAAACCGCCGGTGAGACGGCGCCCCTGGCGGTCGAAGCGCGTACGCTGGTGAGCCGCATGAGCGCGCTGGCGCAGCGGCTCGATACGCTTGCCGCGCAGACCGGCACTACCGGGGAGCATCTGAATGCCGTGGCTTTGCCGCGCGCCGAGGCCTTGATGCGCGATGTTGCGCTGACCACCCGGCGGCTTGACCGGTTGGTCGAGACGCTCCAGGAAACACCTCAGGCGCTGATGTTCGGTACGTCCCCGCCGCGTCCCGGCCCCGGCGAGGTCGGCTATAAGTCTCAGCTTGTCCAGGAGTAGCCATGCATCGCATCCTCAGTTATCTTGTGCTTGTACTGCTAGCAGGGTGCGTCGGCAATCCGCCCCGCGCCGTTGAAGTGTCGCGCCACGATCTGGGCGATCCCCCGGAGCAACTTGGGCAGCGAGCGATTGCCATTACCCGGGTTGAGGTGCAGTCGGCGCGTTGGCTGGACACTCCGGCCCAGCAGTACCGTCTTGTCTTTCGCGATCCATTGACGCGGCGGAACTACGCCGATAACCGCTGGGTCGCCGCGCCAGGGGAGTTGCTGGAGCGCTGGCTGGATCGCCACTTTCTCGGTGGCCAGGGCGCCGGCACTGGAAGCGGATGTCGTCTCGTGGTTCAGCTTGACGAATTGGAACAACGCTTTGCTACGCCGCAATCGAGCCAGATTTTCCTGTCGGTGCGCGCCAGCCTGTTTCCGGCGCGAAACGATACATTGTTGAGCGGGAAGTCATTCAATATTGTCCAGACAGCGCCCGCGCCGGATGCGCGCGGCGGCGTGGAGGGAACACGCGCCGCGGCGGCTGTCCTGGTCCAGGAACTGGCCCGCTGGTTCGATGAGGTCGCACGCACGCGCTCGTCAACCCTGGCGGCGTGCAATTAAGACGAGGAGAGAGTGCCATGAACGGAGAAGAAGCCCTGCTGTTGCGTCATGCTGAGGATGGTGTCGTTACCCTTACACTCAATCGTCCCGCGCAATTCAATGCCTTGTCGACCGAGTTGCTTGATGCCTTGCAGAAGGAATTGGAGAAAGTCGGCGCTGACATGACGGCACGCGTGGTGGTGATTGCGGGCTCGGGCCGGGCATTCTGCGCCGGGCATGACCTCAAGCAGATGCGCGCCAACCATGCTCAGGCCTATATGCAAGCGCTGTTCAAACAATGCGGACGGGTCATGACCCTCCTGACGGAATTGCCCCAGCCGACCATCGCGCGCGTCCATGGTGTCGCCACGGCGGCGGGTTGCCAACTGGTGGCGTCCTGCGATCTGGCGGTAGCCGCGGAGGGAGCAAGGTTTGCCGTTTCCGGCATCAATGTCGGCCTGTTTTGCTCCACGCCCGCGGTTGCACTGTCGCGCAACATGGGGCGAAAACAAGCGCTGGAAATGCTCCTGACGGGGGATTTCATCGATGCCGGCGAAGCGCAGCGGCGCGGGTTGGTGAATCGGGTGTGTCCTGCCGATGCGCTGGATGCGGAGGTGAAGCGGCTGACCGACAGCATTGTCGCCAAATCACCGACGGCGATCCGGATGGGCAAACAGCTGTTTTATCGGCAACTGGAGATGGGCTTGGCCGGGGCCTATCAACTGGCGGGCGAAACGATGGCCTGCAACATGATGACGGCGGATGCCGTTTCCGGTATCGACGGATTCATCAGCAAAGCCAAGCGCTGATGCCCGTTGATACCCTTGGTTGCGGCCCATTACTTTCCTGGGCCGCCTCCTAACAAACGGAACAGGGTTCCGTCGGCAAACGCCGCGCCAGCCAGCCTGGGCCGGCCATGCTGCCAGCCATTCCCTCGGGAATGTGCACGGTATTGCTAAACCCCTGGGAACGCAGGTAGCGCAATACCTGCGAAGTGCGGTTACCGGTGCGGCAGATAAGCGCGATCGGGGCGGTTCGATCTCCGCCAACCTTGCGCAGGAGTTCGTTGACAAATCCGGTAGGCCCTTGGGGGTGAAGCATGTCGATCAAAGCGGCCCCCTGTACTACCTTGGTCTGTTTCCATTCGGGCGGGGTGCGAATGTCGACGATGGTCAGTTTGCCGGCATTGGCCGCCTCCCAGGCTTCCGGGGCGGTGATGCTTTGCGCAACAACGGCATAGCTGAACAACATTCCAAACAGGGCGGCAAGATATCGCGTCATCGGGATTGTGAGTGGAGGGTGGGAGGGTAATCGGTTAAATGGCGGTTTCGTTCATGATCTTCCAGCGACCGTCTTCCTTGATCCAGTACTGGCGTTTCTGCACCTTGTTGGACAGATTGTTGCTCTCATAGTTCTGTTCGAAAGTGACGACCACGTACTCGTCCTTGCCTGGGTTGCGGAACATGCTGATGTTATTGGCGGCGACCTTGATCCACTGTTTTCCGGCATTGACCTTTTTCTTCTGGTCGATCCAGGCAGAAAGATTCTTGCCGTCGCCGGAAAAGTTGCGCGCATAGTGGCGGGCGTACTTTCCGATGTCACGGCTTTCCCAGTCGCGCCGCCATTCGTCGATCATTTCCAGCAAAGACTTGCGCTCCGCCTGCCAGTCATCCAGGGAGAGCCATTCGATGCTGTCACCAATAATGACCGGGGTAGAGCCAATCTGCAGATATTTAGCCAAGGCGTCGAGATCGGTGTTGGCCAGCACGACGCAACCATCGGAAGCTTTGGGCGGTCGGGAGAAGGTGTCCGATGGCGTACCATGAAGCCAAATGCCGTAACCGTCCTTGCCCTGCTTGCGGTCCCATATGTTGGGGTAGTTGATCGGAAAAGCTCCACTGCCGTAGAAATCGGTAAGCTTCTGGCGCGGGATGCTGGAGGTGACGTGATAGACCCCGATGGGTGTTCTCTTGTCGCCTTCCTTGAATTTGTCGGCACCCGATTTTCCGTAGGAGATGTAGTAATCGGCGACGAAGCGGGGGGGGGCGCCACGTTTCGTGTCGTTCTGATAAAGATAAAGTCTGGCTTTCCGGATGTCGACGATCACCGCATACTCCTGGTCGGGACGCATCTGCAGGAGGTAGCGCGGCACCATGGTCTCGGCGGGTTTGTCCTTGTAAGCGCGCAGGCGGGAAATCGCTTCATCGCGGAAATCCGCAATCTGTTCATCGGCGCGGCCCTGTCCGCCCTGACCGAAGGTTTTGAGCGGCTTGACGCGGGCGAGTAATAAATCGCCCTTGATCAGGTGCGCCAGGCGGAAATTAGGGTAGGCTTTCAGCAAACCTTCGGTGTCGTTCAACGCTGTATCCCAGCGGTTTTGCTCGATGTGCTCGAAAATTCTGGCAAGAATGGGTTCGGGGCCCGAATCGGAATAGCGTGCGGGGACATCGGGGCGCGCGAAGAGACTGGTCGGCAAAGTCAATGCCGAAAGGCACAAAGCAATCAAGAGAGTTTTCATCCGCCTACCCGTTCTTCCTGAATCAGCCATTTGCCGTCGCGCTTCACCAGAACGAGGGTTTTGTTCGACGAGGCATTGAAGCCAACCGACGAATAATCCTGTCGAAAGCGTGCAGTGGCTTTGTCGGCGGAATCAAGGGCGATGGTCAGTTTGTCGCGACGCACTTCAATCTTGCCCGGCTTGGCAACCCGTTGCTTGCGGTCGGCTTCCCACGCTTTGCGTGACTGTCCCTGCGGCGGTTCGAAATCGCGGGCATAGTAGGAGAGATAGACTTTCACGTCCTTTTTCGACCAGGCGCTTAGCCAGTTGTCGATGGCGGCTGTGATCTCCTTGCGATCATCCGCAGGCTTCTTCGCTGACTCTTTTGCTGGCGCGGCGGGTTTGGGATCGGGAAGCTTTGCTACTTCGATCATTGGTTCGGCTTCGGGAGATTTGGCTGCGACAGGAATGGCGACAGCGGGAAGCTTGGCTTCGGGCTGCATTACCGGCGTAGGCGCACGTGGCGGAACGATTACCGGAACCGGTGTTGGAACGGACGCGACGTCCGGTTGGGCGGATACTGAGGCTGGCCGGCTGGGAGTCGGACTGGCGCTTGGGGCGTTGCTGTTTGCCAGTCCGTCGATCATGGCGAGCTGGATTTGCGTGGATTGCGTTTTCCCCGCATCCAGTTGTAACGCCTTCCCATAAGCCTGACTGGCAAGGCTCGAATAAATATCACCAAGGTTTGCGTGAGCCGTTGCATAGGCGGGATGGGTTCGAATGGCCATTTCGAGCGACTCTTTCGCCTTGTCGTACTGCTTCTGTTGTGCGTAGATGACCGCTAAATTGTTATAGGGTTCCGGAAGCCGGGGATAGTCTTCGGTCAGCTTGCGAAAGAGAGCGATCGCTTCGGCTGGCTTGTTCAGGCTGTTCAGGATGACGCCCTTAAGCAAACGACCCTGTGGGTCCTGCGGGTTGCCGGCAAGGAATTTATTCACCTGGGTCAGCGCCTTGGCGTGCTGCCCCGATCTTTGCGACTGGCTGGCCTCTTCCAGAGTATTCGCAAAGGCCGCTGAGGCAAAAACGATCAGGGCTGAGGCAAATACGATCAGGGCGACAAGCAGCGGCAATTCACGACGCTGTCTAAAGCACACTACTGCAGGAAGGTCAGTCATGCCGTGCTGAATTTGAAAGTATATGGTAGCTTCACATTCTAACAAATCGATCTTCTACACCCCCTTGGCCTGGTTCAGACTAGACCGGAAAAAACCTGCTAATTCCGACTACCCTTTACAGGAAGCTCATGCTCAAAATTCATAACTCGCTAGCGCGCGAAATCCAGGAATTCGTTCCTATCGAACCCGGCACGGTCAAGCTTTACGTTTGCGGCATGACGGTATATGACTATTGTCATCTTGGCCATGGCCGCGTCATGGTGGTGTTCGACATGGTGGCGCGCTGGTTGCGCGCCAGCGGTTACCGCGTGACCTACGTACGCAACATTACCGATATCGACGACAAGATCATCAAGCGCGCTGCGGAAAATGGCGAATCGATCCGCCAGTTGACGGATCGATTCATTGCCGCCATGAACGAAGATGCCGCGGCTCTGGGCGTGCTGCGGCCCGATCACGAACCTCGTGCTACCGAGTTTGTGCCGCAGATGCTGGGATTGATAGGCAAACTTGAAAAGAACGGTTATGCCTACCAGGCGGGTAATCGGGATGTGTGCTACTCGGTCCGCAAGTTCCCAGGCTATGGCAAGCTATCCGGCAAGGCGCTCGAAGATCTGCGCGCCGGCGAACGCGTCGATGTGATGGAGGGCAAGCAGGACCCGCTCGATTTCGTGCTCTGGAAGCATGCCAAGGATGGCGAATCCGCCGAGGTGAAATGGGAATCGCCCTGGGGTACGGGTCGCCCCGGTTGGCATATCGAGTGTTCGGCGATGAGTTCTCAGTTGCTCGGTGACCATTTCGACATCCATGGTGGCGGTCAGGACTTGCAGTTTCCTCACCACGAAAACGAAATTGCCCAGAGCGAGGGGGCCATGGGAGGGGATGAGGGAAATACTTTCGTGAATTACTGGATGCACAATGGCTTTGTGCGGGTCGACAACGAAAAGATGTCGAAGTCGCTGGGCAACTTCTTCACGATACGCGATATTCTCAAGAAGTACGATGCGGAAGTGGTGCGTTTCTTCATCCTGCGCGCCCACTACCGCAGCCCCTTGAATTATTCCGACGCCCATCTTGACGATGCGCGCGCCGCGCTGACGCGCTTATACACTGCCCTGAAAGGCTACGCGGTCGAAGCTTCGATCGATTGGAGCCACGCCCACGCGGTACGCTTCCGCGCCGCGATGGACAATGATTTCGCCACTTCCGAAGCCGTGGAGGTGCTGTTCGATCTGGCCAACGAGCTCAATCGCAGCAAGGATACTGACACAGCGGCGCTACTCAAGGGCTTGGCCGGTGTGCTGGGTTTGCTGCAACGCAACCCCTTGGCGTTCCTGCAAAGCGGTCCTGCGGCGGCAGATGCCTTGACCGCTGATGAAATCGATGCCCAAGTCAATGCGCGCGTGGCAGCAAAAAAAGCCAGAGACTTTGCGGCAGCAGATCGTATTCGCGCCGAACTCAAGGCCGCCGGGATTGTCCTCGAAGATGGTCCGGGGGGGACCACCTGGCGCAGAGAATGAGCCCACCCCGAAATCGCCGCTGCGCGGCGATCTCCCCTCAAGGGGCCAAGAAACACTCGGGGCGGCCCTTCGTGTTTCTGGAGAGCAGCCATGGCGGCAACTGGCGGCGGCTGGAGTGCCGTCACGCCAGCGCCGAGTCTCAAGCGGTTTTGCCGGCGATGCGTTTGCCCAGCTTGAATACGCCCAGGGCCAGCGCGCCGGCGACGATACCGCCCAGCAGGTTGGCGAGCATGGGCAGCAAGGTGCCGATCCAGCCGAATCCGGCAGCCCACTGTTCCAGTGCATGGCCGAAGGGCAGGCCGTGCAGCAGGATGCCGCCGCCGACGAGGAACATCGCGGCGGTTCCGACCACCGACAGGGTCTTCATCAGCTTAGGTGCGGCGAGCAGCAGCAGTCGGCCGATGCCCCGCGCAGCGACGTTCGCTTGTGCCGCGAGGTGCAGGCCGAGATCGTCGAGTTTGACGATGGCGGCGACGAGGCCATACACGCCCACGGTCATCAAGAGGGCGATGCCAACCAGTACGGCGACCTGGGTCACGAAGGGTTTGTCAGCCACCGTACCGAGCGCGATGACGATGATTTCGGCGGAAAGTATGAAGTCGGTGCGGATCGCCCCCTTGATCTTTTCGGCTTCACGGGCGGCGAAGTCGGCAAGATCGGCGGCGAGATCGTGTGCCTTTTCTTCCTTGCCGTGTTGGAGCGCGTGGGCGAGCTTTTCGACGCCCTCGAAACACAGGTAGAGGCCGCCGATCATTAATAAGGGTGTGACCAGCCAGGGCAGCAGAGCACTGATCGCCAGCGCGGCGGGAACGAGGATCGCCTTGTTCTTCAACGAGCCGACGGCGACTGCCCAGACGACCGGAAGCTCGCGTTCGGTACGTACGCCGCTGACTTGCTGGGCGTTGAGGGCAAGGTCGTCGCCAAGCACACCGGCGGTTTTCTTCGCGGCGACCTTGGTCATCGCGGCGACATCGTCGAGGATGGTCGCGATGTCGTCGAGCAGGGCGAGCAAACTGGCGCCGGCCATGGTCAGACGATCCGGCAGACTTCGTCGAACTCCGGCCGGGGGCTGCGCGGGAACAGGCCGGTCGGGTCGCCATAGCCCAGGCTGCAGATGAAGTTGGTTTTCACGGCCGTGCCGGCGAAGAATTCTTCATCCACGGCGCTAGCGTTGAAACCCGACATGGGGCCGCAGTCGAGCCCCAGCGCACGCGCCGCGAGCATCAGGTAGGCGCCTTGCAGGCTGCTGTTGCGGAAGGCGGTGGCTTCGATCAACGCGTCATTGCCGACAAACCAGGATTTAGCGTCAGTATGCGGGAACAGCGTTGGCAGTTGCTCGTAGAAGGCCATGTCCATGCCGAGCAAGGCAGTCACCGGCGCGGCCGCCACTTTGGCGCGGTTGCCTTCCATCAGCAAAGGAAGGAGGCGCGCTTTGGCTTCCGGCGATTTCACAAAGACCACGCGCAAGGGCCAGCAGTTGGCGCTGGTCGGACCCCATTTCATCAGATCATGCAGTTCCACCAGCAGATTGTCGGCAACCGGTTTGTCCTGCCAGGCGTTCTGGCTGCGGGCGCTGCGAAACAATAGGTCCAGCGTTGCGGGGTCGAGCGTTGCTGGATCAAGTGCGGCGGCATCGAGAGGCATGGCTTATCCTTTTAGTTTTGGGACGAGAAACATTCGGGGAGGACAGTATATGGAACGAATCACCATTTCGCTGGACGAGGCGCTGGCCGAAGCCTTCGATGCGCTGATTGCCCGGCGCGGTTACAGCAATCGCTCGGAAGCCATCCGCGATCTGCTGCGCGAGCATCTCGAAGCCGACCGCCAACGTGCGGGTGAGGGCAGCGCAGCCCACTGTGTGGCTAACCTATCTTATGTCTATGATCACCACGAGCGCGATCTGGCCGAACGCTTGACCCAGTTGCAACACGATCATCACGATCTGACAGTGGCGACCATGCATGCTCATCTCGATCACGACAACTGCCTCGAAAGCGTCATCCTGCGCGGACCGATCGCCAGCGTGCGCGCCTTTGCCGATGCGCTGACCGCGGAGCGGGGCGTACGTCATGGACAGGTCAATATCGTGACGGTTGAGCTGGCCAATCACGCTCATTCGCATGGTTACAGGCCGCGCAGCAGCGCCAATCACGTGCATCTCAAGCCGAAGGACTGAGGCCGGTCCTCAGCGCCTTGGCCACCGCTTCAGGCGCTGCCGACCACAACGCGCGTGCGTCAGGCGATCAGGTCGGGGCCGAGCAGGCGTTCGATGGCGGAGATGCGATCCTTGAGCTGCAGCTTGCGCTTTTTCATGCGGCGCATCAGCAATTCGTCGTGCGGGGGGCTGTCTTCCAGCTTGCCGAGGCTTTCGTCAAGATCGTGATGTTCGACTTTCAATTCGGTGAGCAGGCTTAGCAGCGTTTCGCGGTCGTCGGGCAGGGTCATCGCATTCATCCTCGGAGTGATCATTCCCTGCAGATTATGCCCTGAAAGTACAGAATTGCGACACCGGCGACGGTCGCGGCGCGATTCTTGAAAAATCGCGACCATGCCCATGCCGACTTGTGGCAAGCTATGACTTTAGACATAGCAAAGGGTTTTCGTGCCGGATATCGAATTGTCGGAGCATTCACCACTCCACGTTAATGCGCTCAGTTTGCTCGGGGCGCAAGAATGGGAATATTTTCTGGCTGCCTTACACGATGGCGTGCAAATCTGGGCGGCCGATGGCCGTATTTTGTATGCCAATCCGGCTACCTATAGCTTGTTCGGGTTGTCTCGACAGGCGTCCATTCAGGGCTGCGAAGATCTGTTGGGCGCGTGCGTGGATGCCGATGGCAAACCGTTGATGCGGGAGAGCTTTTCCGTCTGCCTGCTGGCCGACTCGACGGCGGGCGTCAAGGAAATGCTGCTGCGGGTGCGTACTGGCACGGCGCATGATCGCTGGTTGCGCATCGAGGCGTATCGCCATGCCGGTCAGGGTGAGGGGGCGCGGGAATTTGCAATTGTCAGTACTACCGTCGATGTCACCCCGTTTGTCGAGGAAACGCTGAAGCTGCAACAGCAGGCGCATTTCGATGCACTGACGCACTTGCCAAATCGCGTATTGTTCGCCGACCGTCTGCACCTTGCGCTGGCGGCGGCCTTGCGGCGACGAGAATTGCTGGCCGTTTGCATGATGGATCTGGATGGCTTCAAACCGATCAACGATACGCTCGGTCACAAAGCAGGTGACCGTTTGCTGCAGGAAGTGGCTTTCCGGCTGGAGAACGTCCTGCGCGGCGACGATACCGCGGCACGTATCGGCGGGGATGAGTTTGCCCTGCTGCTCGGCGGACTGAAATCGCCCGCCGAGTGCGAGCAGGTGCTGAATCGCTTGCTCATGGAGGTGCAGCGACCGGTGTTGATCGACGGTCGGTCGGTCAGTGTCGGGGCCAGTATCGGCGTCAGCCTGTTTCCCGGCGATGTGCAGGATTCGGATCAATTGTTGCGGCATGCCGATCAGGCCATGTACAAGGCCAAGGAAGCGGGCAAGGGGCGTTTCCATATTTTCGATCCCGCGGTTGCCAGCAAGATTCGCGCATCCCAGACCTTGCTGAAAAAGATTCAGTCGGCGCTGGACAAACAGGAGTTCTGCCTCTTTTACCAGCCCAAGGTCGATTGTCGCCAGGGCAAGGTCGTCGGACTGGAAGCCCTGGTCCGTTGGCAGCATCCGGTTCTCGGCTTGCGCGCTCCGGGCGAGTTTCTGCCGCTGATCGAGCAGGATGATGCCATTGTCGGGCTTGGCGAGTGGGTAATCAGCGCGGCGCTCGATCAGATCGCCGCTTGGCAGGCGCAGGGGATCACCCTGCCGGTCAGCGTGAATGTCGCGGCGCGACAGTTTCTGCGCGGCAACTTTGCGGTCCGGTTTGGCGAACTGCTGGCGCAGCATCCGCCGGAACAGGTGCGCCGGCTTGAAGTGGAAATCGTCGAAACAGCCGTACTCGAAGACATCGGCGCCGTCAGTCGTCTGATTCATCGCTATCGCAAAGAGGGCATCAAGTTCGACCTCGACGATTTCGGTACCGGCTACTCCTCACTCATCCATCTGAAGCGTCTGGAAGCGGATACGCTCAAGATCGACCAGTCCTTTGTCAAGGATATGCTCAACGATCCGGGCGATCTGGCGATCGTGCAGGGCGTCATCAATCTGGCGAGCGCGTTTCATCTGGGCGTGGTGGCCGAAGGCGTGGAGGATATCGAGCACATCCTGTCCCTGCTGGAACTGGGCTGCAACGTCATGCAGGGCTATGGCATTGCCCGGCCCATGCCGGCAGAGCGTGTTCCCGGGTGGCTGCAGTCTTTTGTAGCCGATCCGCGCTGGCGGGTCGCCGAGTTTCCGCACCGCGCCGATTTCGAACTGTTGCTCGCGAAAGCGCTGCATCGCCATTGGGTGCAGCAACTGGTCGCTGCTGCGCAAGATGTGACCTGTACGCAGCCATGGCCCGAGCTGGATGGCCGGAAATGCCGGCTGGCGAAGTGGTATGCCGATTCCAGATTGCAGCATCTTGCTGGCTTGTCGGAGATGATCGAGTTCGAACAGGCGCATCGCGACGTGCATCGGCATGCGCAAGTTTTATACGATGCAAGCATCAGACAGGAAAGTGGTCGGGAAATTATCGTTGCGGCAGTGGAATCTGCAAGTGCTCGCCTGTTAATGGCAATAGAATCCTGTCATCAGGTTTATCGACAGCAGAAAGAAAGGGATTGATCATGGCAAGTGTGCAGGAATTGCTGGTCTGGAACGACAGCTACGCCACCGGGGTGACGGAAATCGACGAACAGCACATGATTCTGGTGCATACCCTCAACGAAGCATCGGTAAAGCTGGCGGGACATTTTTCGCTTGAGCAACTCGAACAGATCACGCAGGATTTGCTGGCCTATGCGCTGTACCATTTCGAGACGGAAGAAACCCTGATGCAGGAGTATGGCTACGAAGCGCAATCGCCCGCGGATGCCGCTGCACACCTGGAGCAGCATCGCTCTTTCTCCGCCAAGGTGGTGGCCGTGCGTGATGGAATCAAGTCCGGCAATCCGATTGCGCCAGCCGACCTGTTGGGCTTTCTCAATCAGTGGCTGATCAACCACATTCTCAATACCGATCTGCGCCTGGGCGCTTTTCTCTCTGAAAAGCGCAGCGCGGCGGGCGGCTAAGGCTCTGCCATGGCTGCTGCGATGTCGATTGGACGTTTCGAAATTCGCGGCGAACTGGGCCGCGGAGCGCAGAGCGTCGTTTATCTCGCCTGGGACCCGCAGTTGCAGCGCGAGGTGGCCATCAAGACGCTGCATTTCGAACAGCCCGATCCGGCGCGCAATGCCGAATTGCTCGACGAGGCGCGCACCACGGGGCGTTTCCGCCATCCCAATGTGGTACCCATTTTCGATGCGGGCGAACAGGATGGCAACCCTTTCCTCGTTTTCGAGCGGGTTGAGGGACGCAGCCTGGCGGCGCAGCTCAAGGAAGACGGCCCGCTGCCGCCCGCCAAAGCGGCCAGCCTGATGCATGCGGTGGCGGATGCGCTCTCCCAGGCGCACGCCCAAGGCATCATCCACCGCGATCTGAAACCTTCCAACATTTTGATCGATGCACGCGACGGGAGCGCGCGCGTCATGGATTTCGGCATCGCCACGCATTTGTCCGACTCCGGTGCGGCTACCGTCAAGGGTCTAGCCGGTACGCCCCTCTATATGGCGCCCGAGTATGTCCGCTCGCAGCGGGTCACCCCGCAGATCGACGTGTTTGCCGCCGGTCTGGTGTTGCTGGAAATGCTCACCGGCAAGCGGGCGATCCAGGGGGCTTCACTGGAGGCGATCCTGCACCGCGTATCGACAGAGCAGGTGCAACTGCCGACCGAACCGCCGATCGACGCCCGGCTGGGCGGCATCGCCTTGCGTGCCTGCGCCCTTGATCCGGCGCAGCGCTACGCCAATGCAGGGGAGCTTTGCGACGCTCTGGCACAGTATCTGGGCATGGGGGAGGGGGACAGACCGGCAGGTGGCGACGCCTCACGCAAGGACACGCTCGAGTTCCTGTTGCGGCGCATGCGCCACAAAGCCGACTTTCCCGCCCTTGCCGATTCCGTCGCGGCAATCAACAAGATGACCCGTTCGGAGGGGGAGAACGTCAACTCTCTGGCGGATACCTTGCTCAAGGATTACTCGCTCACCAACAAGATCTTGCGACTCGTCAATTCCGCCTACTACCGTCATGCCGGTGGCGGAAACATCAGTACGGTTTCGCGGGCGGTGATCGTGCTTGGTTTCGATACGATCCGCAATATCGCCTTGACCGTGCTGCTGTTCGATCACATTCAGAACAAGACGAACGTCAATGAGCTCAAAGAGGGTTTTTTGCGCGCCAACCTTGCCGGTTTGCTGGCGCGCAAGAGCTGCCATTCGCCGCTGCTGCGGCGTCAAGGCGAAGAAGCCTATATCTGTGCGCTGTTCCATGAGTTGGGGCGGCTGCTCGCCCAGTTTTACTTTCCCGAAGAGAGCGAGGAAATCCGCAAACTCGGCGAAGCCAAGAAACTCTCCGAACGGGCCGCCGCCACCCAGGTGTTGGGCATCACTTACGAAGAGTTGGGGATCGGCATCGCGCGTAATTGGGGATTCCCGCCCACCCTCGTCGACAGCATGCGGCACTTGCCCGCGGATGAGATCAGAAAGCCGAATACCCCTGCAGACGCTCTGCGGATCGTCTCCGGATTTGCCAACGAACTCTGTGATCTGCTGACGAAAACCCCGATCGATCAATGCGACAAGCTGGCGCACCGGATGGCCAAGCGCTTCGGCGCCAGTTTGCAGATCGCCGACAAGCAATTGCACGGTGATATGCGTCTGGCGCTCGAAGAACTCAACGAACTGGCCGGGATTCTCCATATCAACACGCGGCAAAGTCCGTTCGCCCGGCAGGTTGCCGCATTTGTCGGCGGTCCCGCCCACGCTGACGAGACGCTGATGACGCAGCGCGCGGATGCAACCGCCCGCATGATGGCGGAGACCCGGCTGGGGCTGTTACCCGAGGAAGACCCCCTCGCTGCGGTGGATGAATCCAGGGCAGCGTCCGAAAACGCCCAGTCGATTCTTGCCGCAGGGATTCAGGACATCAGCAATTCGCTGGTGGATGATTTCACCCTGAACGACATTCTGCACATCATCCTCGAAACGATGTACCGTGCGATGGGGTTTCAGCGGGTGTTGCTGGCTTTGCGCGACCCTAAAACGAGCCAGATGACCGGACGTTTCGGACTTGGGCCGGATGTCGACTTCCTGGCCAAACAGTTCCGTTTTCCGCTGGTCGAACAATTGAATGATGTTTTTCAGTTGGCCACCGGGAAGGGGCTCGACATAATCATTCACAACATCGACGATCCGAAGATTGCCGACAAGGTGCCCCCTTGGTATCGCAGCAAAATTCCCGCCAAAACCTTCGTGCTGTTGCCGCTCAACATCAAGGGGCGACCGGTCGCGCTGATTTATTGCGACAAGGACAAGGCCGATTCGATAGCCATTCCCGAAAAGGAATTGACCCTGCTGAAAACCCTGCGCAATCAGGCGCTGCTGGCCATCAAACAGGCGGCTTGAGCAAACTCGGCGCTGGCGGGACGGCACTTTCACCCTTATGAACAAGGCCTTCGTCAAGGAATCCGAAGCCGACGCGGACGAAGAGGAACTGCCGGGTGTGCCGGCCTTGCCGCCGGGTACCAAGAACTACATGACGCCCGCCGGTCATGCCGCCTTGCGCGCGGAGTTTGAGCGGCTCGTCAAGGTCGAACGGCCGCATCTCGTTCAGGTCGTGTCCTGGGCGGCGAGTAACGGCGACCGTTCCGAGAACGGCGACTATATCTACGGCAAGAAAAAGCTGCGCGAGATGGATCGGCGCATCCGCTACCTGACCAAGCGGCTGGACAATGCCGAAGTCGTCGACCCGGCGCGGCAGCAAAATCTCGACCAGGTGTTTTTCGGCGCGTCGGTAACGGTCAGCTACTCCAGCAGCACGGAGGAGCTGACCTACCGGATCGTCGGCATTGACGAGGCCGATCCGGCGAGCGGCAAGATCAGCTGGATTTCTCCGTTGGCGCGTGTGCTGACGAAAGCGCGCGAGGGCGATGTCGTCAAATTCCAGAGTCCGGCCGGCTGGCGCGAAATCGAGATCATCGAAATTTCCTACAGCGCTTGAAATCGGCCGCTTAACCACCATCTCGGCGGGGTCGTTTTCTTATTTGATAAAGGACTCCTTATGAGCACTGTGACCGCCGAAAAAGAAACCCTGGGCTTCCAGACCGAGGTGAAGCAACTGCTGCACCTGATGATCCACTCCCTCTACAGCAACCGCGAAATTTTCCTGCGCGAGTTGATCTCCAACGCTTCCGATGCCTGCGACAAGCTGCGCTTCGAATCCCTGCACAATGCCGCCATGATGGAAGGCGGCGAGGACTTCAAGATTCGTCTCGGCTACGACAAGGAGGCGCGCACTCTCACCATTACCGATAACGGTATCGGCATGAACCGCGACGAGGTGATCGCCAATCTGGGTACCATTGCCAAGTCAGGCACGCGCGAATTCTTCTCCCAACTCACTGGCGACCAGCAGAAGGACGCCCATCTGATTGGCCAGTTCGGTGTCGGCTTCTACTCGTCCTTCATCGTCGCCGACAAGGTGACGGTGCGCACCCGGCGCGCCGGCGA
>CAZAWN010000019.1:0-26970 GCA_964488825.1 uncultured Methyloversatilis sp.
TGGGAACGCGTGAAATCGTCGAACCCAGGCGCGGTGCTCTGCCGGCCCCGCAGGAAGCGCCCGCTTTCGGCGCCACGCTGGCCGAACTAATCGCCGACCCGCAACGCCGCCAGGCCATGTCGGCAGCTGGACGCGTTTTCGCACACGAGTGGACTACCGAGGCTTGCGCTGAACGGCTTGACCGGGCATATCGGGTAATTATCGAACGCTACGCTGCACGTATCTGATATCTTAGCGGGATGAAATCCCACAACAACAGCGAATCCGTTGAAAGTCCGTTCAAGGGCAAGACCGGTTTGACGCGACTGGTCAACGCCTTGGGCTACTCGGTTGCCGGCTTCTCCGCCGCCTATCGCCACGAAGATGCTTTCCGTCAGGAAACCTGGCTGGCGCTGATATTGATTCCGCTCGCCCTGTTCCTCCCCGCCAGCGGCATCGGCAAGGCGCTGATGGTCGGC
The DNA here is from genome assembly GCA_964488825.1 of uncultured Methyloversatilis sp. Classification (GTDB taxonomy): domain Bacteria; phylum Pseudomonadota; class Gammaproteobacteria; order Burkholderiales; family Rhodocyclaceae; genus Sulfuricystis. The sequence goes on from CAZAWN010000019.1 coordinate 459, forward strand.
AGCGTGCTGCTGGTTCTGATGGTCGAATTGATCAACTCGGCCATCGAGGCCGTGGTGGATCGCGTGTCGCTGGAACATCACCGCCTGGCCAAGCGCGCCAAGGATATCGGCAGCGCGGCCGTGCTGCTGGCGCTCGTCAATGTGATCGTCACCTGGGGCCTGGTGCTGTTCGGCTGATTCGCGCTGTAACTGTTTTGTCGCGATAACTTCACATTGCCGTCATGGCGCGGCGCGAAACTGCGCGGCATGCATGTACGCAGCATCTTCCTCTCCGACATCCACCTCGGCACGCGCGGCTGCCAGGCCGAGAGCCTGATCGGTTTCCTGCGCCACTACGAGGCTGAGCATCTGTTCCTGCTCGGCGACATCGTCGATTTCTGGTCGATGAATCGTGGCATTCACTGGACGCCAGCACAAAATACGGTCGTGCAGAAAATCCTCCGCCGCGCGCGCCACTGCGAGAAAGTCATGCTGATTCCCGGCAACCACGACGAAGCCCTGCGCGAGTATGTGGGCGCACGCTTCGGGGATATTCACGTCGCTGCGGAGCACATTCACGAAACCGCCGACGGCCGCCGCCTGCTGCTGTTGCATGGCGACGAATTCGATCAGGTCACGCAGCATCACCGCTGGATCGCCCTGCTCGGCGACATCGCCTACGACACGTTGGTACGCATCAACGCCTGGTTGTCGTGGGCGCGCCGCACGCTGCGCATCCCCGGCTACTGGTCGCTGGCCGGATACGCCAAACGCCGCGTCAAGCGCGCCGTCTCGTTCATCTTCGACTTCGAGGACGTGGTGATCCGCACGGTGCGCGAACGCGGTCTGGACGGCGTCGTCTGCGGTCACATACATTGCGCCAGCCTGCGAAAGATGGATGGCGACGGCGTGCTCTACGTCAATTGCGGCGACTGGGTGGATAGCTGCACGGCCATCGTCGAACACTTCGACGGGCGACTCGAACTGATCGAGTGGCGCCATGCCGCCTCAAACTTAGATAACGTCGTCCCCCTCCGCGCGGCGGCCTGAATGTCTTTGCACAAACTCCAGGTTGCACTGGTAACCGAGACCTACGCACCCGAAGTGAATGGCGTAGCAATGACTCTGGGGCGACTGACGGCCGGTCTGATCGAGCGCGGCCATCGCGTGCGCATCGTGCGGCCGCGCCAAAAACCTGAAGTCTCCGGACTCCAGCCCAACGGCGACCTCCTCACGGAGGGCCTGCCCATCCCGCGTTATCCCGAATTACGCTTTGGTCTGCCGACGGCCGGACTGTTACGCCGCGTCTGGCTCGAACAACGTCCGGATATCGTGCATGTCGCCACCGAGGGGCCGCTGGGCTTTTCCGCTCTGGCAGCGGCGCGCGCCATCGGCATTCCCGTGCTCTCCAGCTTCCACACCAACTTCCACAATTACAGCCGGCATTACGGCATCGGCTGGCTGCGGCCTGGCATCGAGCAGTATCTGCGCTGGTTCCACAACCGTACAGCGACGACGCTGGTGCCCACCGCCACCCAGGCGGCGGAACTCGAGGTTCAGGGATATCGCAACATCGGGGTGCTCTCACGCGGCGTCGATACCGGCTTGTTCAATCCGGCGCGCCGCTCGCAGATATTGCGCACGCAATGGGAGGCTCAGCCCAACGATCCGGTCTGCCTCATCGTCAGCCGCCTGGCGCCGGAGAAGAATCTTGAACTGGCCTTCGCCGCCTTCGCTGCCCTCCGGGCAGAGCGGCCGAACGCCCGCCTGGTCTGCGTCGGCGACGGACCGTCCGCTGCAGGGCTGGCGCGCCGGCACCCGATTGCGCATTTCAGCGGCCTGCGGCAAGGCGAAGACCTCGCCGCGCACTACGCCAGTGCCGATCTGTTCCTGTTCCCCAGCCTGACCGAAACCTTCGGCAATGTCGTCAGCGAAGCGCTCGCCAGCGGCCTGCCGGTGGTCGCCTATGATCGCGCCGCTGCCAGCGAACTGATTGAGCACCATCGCAACGGCTGGCTGGTGAAGCCGGGGGACGCCGCCGACTTCATCTCCGCCAGCCGTCACGCGGCGCGCCAGGTCGCACAGCGGCAGATCGACCGCAATGTCTGCGCGGCGAGCGTGCGTCACCTGGGTTGGGAGCGCATCCACGAGCGCTACGAGACAACGCTCAAAACCGTTGCTGCCCTGCGCAGTCCCCTGCCGGATGCCGTCCTGCCAGCGCCGACTTTCGGAATCTAGGCGACGCCCGCTTCGTGCGCCTGTTGGTCGGCGTGATACGAACTCCTTACCAGCGGTGCACTAGCGCAGTGAGAAAAGCCCATCTTTGATGCTTCCTCGGCGTACATCTTGAAGGTTTCTGGATGCACATAACGGGTCACCGGCAGATGGTGTCCGGAAGGTGCAAGATATTGGCCGATGGTGAGCATCTCGACATCGTGAGCGCGCAGGTCGCGCATGACCTCCAGAATCTCCTCGTCAGCCTCGCCCAGGCCCACCATCAGCCCGGACTTCGTCGGTATCTGAGGAAGACGCTGGCGGAAGGCCTGCAGCAGTTTCAAGGAATGCGCGTAGTCGGCGCCTGGACGCGCCTGCTTGTATAGGCGCAGCACGGTTTCGAGATTGTGATTCATCACGTCCGGTGGAGCAGCCGCAAGAAGGTCGAGGGCGATCTCCAGCCGGCCGCGGAAATCGGGGACGAGGATTTCGATGGTGGTATGCGGTGACGCGGCGCGAATCGCGCGGATGCAGGCGGCGAAGTGGCCGGCGCCGCCGTCGCGCAGATCGTCGCGATCGACACTGGTGACGACGACGTACTTGAGCCGCATCGCCGCAATGGTGGCCGCGAGCTTGTCCGGCTCGGCCGGATCGGGCGGCAAGGGCACGCCATGGCCAACATCGCAAAACGGGCAGCGGCGCGTACATAGGTCGCCGAGGATCATGAAGGTCGCCGTGCCCTTGCCGAAGCACTCGCCAATGTTCGGGCAGGTGGCTTCCTCGCAGACCGTGTGCAGGCCATGTTCACGCAGGATGCCTTTCACCTCGCCGAAGCGCGCCGCCGAGTTGCCCGCCTTGACGCGTATCCAGTCCGGTTTTTTCAGCGGCGCCTCGCCAACATTTCGGACGATCTTGATCGGGATGCGCGCGGTTTTGGCTTCGCCCTTTTGTTTGTCGCTCATAGTTTCTGTTCCAGTTGGGCGACCAGTTTATCGCTTACTGATTCCGTGTCTTCCGCAGCGGTGAAAGCGGCCAGTTGCGTGACCGCCATCCCCGCATAGCCGCAGGGATTGATCGCGGCGAAGGGCGACAAATCCATCGCCACATTGAGCGCCAGGCCGTGGTAGGTGCAGCCGTTCTTGACCTTGAGGCCGAGCGCCGCGATTTTCGCCCCGCCGACATAGACGCCGGGCGCACCTAGCAGGCGCCCGGCTGACACCCCGTAGTCGGCGAGCAGGTCGATGACGGCCTGCTCCATGCGATTGACCAGCGTCTTGATGGTGAGACCGCGCCGTTTCAGATCGAGCAGCAGGTAGCAGACAATCTGGCCTGGGCCGTGGTAGGTGATCTGGCCGCCACGGTCGATCTTGACGACAGGAATGCCGATATCGCGCAGCAGGTGTTCCGGTTTGCCGGCCAGGCCCAGGGTATATACCGGCTGATGCTCGCAGAGCCAGAGTTCGTCGGGCACTGCAGGGCTGCGCGCTGCGGTGAACACCTGCATCGCACGCCAGGTTGGTACGTAGTCGACCCGGCCGAGTCGCTTTACCGTCAGAGGACGATCTTCACCCACGGGTGCGCGGTCAGTTCGCGGTAGAGCGCATCGAGCTGGGGCTTCGAGGTTGCGCGGATCGTGCAGGTCAACGACAGGTAGTTTCCGGCCTTGGAGGGACGCATTTCGATGGCGGCAGGATCGAAGTCGGGCGCGTGGCGATGGACAATATCCGCAACGGCCTGAGCAAAGCCCTCGCGGGTTGCGCCCATGATCTTGAGCGGAAAGTCGCAGGGGAACTCAAGGAGGGTTTCCGTCTCAGCCATGGCCGCGCATCACCTCCCGCTTGAAGTCCTGATACCAGCGATACATCTGCTTGAAGACCGGGCCAGGGGCGCCTGCCGTCGCGCCAGCGCCGACTTTCTGCCCATCGAGTGCGATGATCGGCAGCACTTCCTTGGTCGAGGAGCTCAGCCAAACTTCGTCTGCGTGGCGCACCTCGGCAGCGTCGATGTCGCGCACCTCTGTTGGCAAGCCATGCTGAGCGGCCAGTTCGAGCACCACATCGTAGGTGATGCCGGTGAGCATCAAGTGATTTTTCTGCGGCGCGAGCAGCGTGCCGTGCTTGACGACGAAGATATTCGAAGCGGCCCCCTCACTGAGCATGCCGTCGCGAAACACGATCGTTTCGGCGCACCCCGCGTCGAAGGCCATCTGCCGCAGCAAGCAATTGGCCAGCAGGGAAGTCGCCTTGATATGGCAACGCAGCCAGCGAAAGTCCGCCGCGGAAACGGCGGTGACACCCTGCGCTACCTGTTCCGCCGAGGGCGCGGCAAGCGTTTCAACGAGACCGAACACCGTGGGCGTCACCGTCGCCGGGAAAGCATGGTTGCGCACCGCCATCGGCCCGCGCGTCACTTGCAGCAGAACCGACTGGTCGTCAAATTCCGCCGCCTCCACCAGGCGTTCGACGAGATCGCACCACGCCGCAGGCGGAAGGGGATTGTCAAGCCGGATCGCCGCCAGGCTACGCTGCAGGCGACCGAGATGCTCGTCCAACCGGAAGGGTCGGCGTGAATAGACCGGAATCACTTCATAGACGCCGTCGCCAAACAAAAAGCCGCGATCCATCGGCGACAGGCGGGCCTCCGCCAGCGGCAGGAATTGTCCGTTCAGGTAGCAAAGGGTCATTTACTGCAACCAGAGTTTGAGGTTATCCCAGGCCCGGCCGAGAATGCCTGCGACGGGCACATCGGTGAGCGCCACCAACGCATGTTCGCCGTAGGGTTTGCCATCCACCGTCAGTTTCAGGGTCGCGATCCGATCGCCCTGCTGAATGGGAGCAATCAACGGCTGGCGGCTGAGCACCTCAACCTTGATGCGCTCGGTCTGACTGGCTACTCCCTTGGGCAGAGAAAGCACGAAATCCGCAGCGAACCCGGCGCCAACCGTACTCTCCTTGCCCTTGAACACTTTCAGTTGCGACAAGGCCTGGCCTTTCTCATAGAGTTTCACCGCGTCGAAGGCGCGCGCACCGTAATGGAACAGGGCCAGCGTTTCCTGAACGCGGGCATTGTCGGAGGCCGTGCCGACCACCACCGTGGTGAGGCGACGGGCGCCGTCATGACGCGAGGCAACCAGGCAGTAACCGGCCGATTCCGTGTGCCCGGTTTTCACGCCGTCGATGGCGGGATCGATCCAGAGCAGACGATTGCGGTTGGGCTGCTTGATCTTGTTCCAGGTGAAGTCTTTCACCGCATTGCGTTTGTACTCGGCGGGAAAGTCGCGAATCAGGGCTGTGGTCAGGCGGGCCAAGTCGCTTACCGAGGTCGTATGGGCGGGATCAGGCAAGCCGGTCGCATTGACGTAATGGGTGTTGGTCATGCCCAGACGCTTCGCTTCGGCATTCATCAGATTGGCGAAGGCTTCTTCGCTGCCGGCGACGGCTTCGGCGAGGGCAATACTGGCGTCGTTGCCCGACTGAATCACCATGCCCGAAAGCAGCTCGTCGACGGTCACGCGCTGATCGGGCGCGATGAACATGCGCGACCCCGGCGCCTTCCAGGCCTTCTCCGATACCGGAACAACCTGGTCGGACTTGAGCTTGCCGTCGCGCAGAGCGCCGTACGCCACGTAGGAAGTCATGATTTTGGTGAGCGAGGCGGGTTCGACCTTCTGCTCGGGATTTTGTGCGGCCAAGGTCTGGCCGGTAGTCTGATCGATCAACAGCCAGGCACGCGCTGCCAAGGGCGGCGGCGGTTCAACCGGTTGAGCGACAGCGCAAAACGAAAGCAGGGAGAGCAGGAAAACAGGAAAGCGCATGGGAATGGTGATCCAGGAAGCCAAAGGGGGAGGCTACTTTACCAGCACGCTGGGCAGCTCGAAGCCCAGCCGCAGCTGTTCGGCGATGCGTCGCGCTTCGGCCAGATCGGTCCAGGGCCCGAGCTGCAGGCGATGCAGACCGCCCGCACTGCGAATGGCCAGGCGCTCGCCCACGTCACCTAGCGCGCGCTCCAGCTTTCTGAGCATCGATTCAGCATTCTCGCGGCTGCCGAAAGCGCCCAACTGCAGATAGTGCCCGCTCTTTTCTTCGATATCGCGCAAGACGACAGCTTGTTCCGGCTCGCTGACGCGCGCGGCGGGCGGCGCTGCCGCAGGCGCAGAGGCCAGCATCATACGGTCCGGAATAACGGTTTCCACGACGACCCGGCCGCTGCCGTTGCCGAGCAGACCCAGCTTCCAGGCTGCCGTATAGGAGAGGTCGATGATGCGCTCGTGCAGGAATGGGCCGCGGTCGTTGACGCGGACGACCACCGCTTGCCCCGTATCGGGACGCGTGACCCGCACGTAGGAAGGAATCGGCAGGGTCGGGTGAGCGGCGGTCATGGCGAACATGTCGTAAATCTCGCCGCTTGAGGTCTTCTGGCCGTGAAATTTTCGGCCGTACCAGCTCGCCACGCCTTGCTGGCGAAACGGCTGACGCGTGCCCTGCGGCACATAGTCGCGACCGAGCACGTTGTACGGTCGGTTGGCGAAGCGGTGCAAGGGCTCGTCGCGCGGCTGGGCATCGGGCACCCCGGCAAGGTCGAAGGGAATCGCGTCAGGCGGGCCGTCGTCGAGATAGTAGCCGCCGCCCAGGACGGGCTTAGGTATAGATGACGCCGCAGAAGTCGGCGCTGGTGTGACGGCATCGGACCCGAGGATATCCCCGGCAGGCCGCGGAGCTTGGCTGCCACAGGCGGCCAGTAGCGGCACAAGAAGAAAAGAAAGGATTCTGATCATTTTTGTACCAGCATGCGACTCTTGCTGATCGACATCAGGATGCCGACCCCAAGACAGAGGGTAACCAGTGCGGTGCCCCCGTAACTCACGAATGGCAACGGCACGCCAACCACCGGCAAAATCCCGGAGACCATACCCATATTGACAAAAGCATACACAAACAGGATCAGGGTAATTGCCCCGGCCAGCAGGCGACCAAACAGGGTTGCAGCATTCATGGCGATCTGCAATCCACGGCCAATCAGCAGGGCGTAGATGACAAGCAGGATCAGGTTGCCAAGCAGACCAAACTCCTCCGAATACACCGCAAAAATGAAGTCAGTGTGTCGCTCGGGCAGAAAATCGAGTTGCGCCTGTGTCCCCTCGCCCCACCCTTTGCCCAGAACCCCTCCCGAACCGATCGCAATGGTCGACTGGATGATGTGAAAACCTTTACCCAGCGGATCTTTTTCCGGATCGAGCAACATCAGAATGCGTTGTTGTTGATAGCCATGAAGCAGGTTCCACGCCACCGGCGCCGCCGCCGCCGCCAAAGCGCCAAGACCGAAGATAACTTTCCAAGGCAAGCCGGCGAAAAAGATGACAAAGAAACCGGAGGAAAACACCAGGATCGCTGTACCCAGATCCGGCTGGCGTACGATGAGCGCCGCCGGAATCAGCAGGATGACTGTGGCAACAAAGTATTCCTTGATGCGTAACCGTGCTTCGTGTTTCTGGAAATACCAGGCCAGCATCATCGGCATGGCGATTTTCATCAATTCGGAGGGCTGCATGCGGATAAAGCCCAGATCGAGCCAGCGCCGGGCGCCCTTCGAGATATCGCCAAACAAAGCCACGGCCACCAGCAACAGCACACCCAAAACGTAGAGCGGCAAAGCCAGATGCATCAGGCGCTGGGTGGGAATCTGGGCGACCACCCGCATGACTGTCAATGCGATCACCAGATGGGTCAGCCATAGGGTCACGCGCTGAGGGGACGCACTACTCATGGTGACAAAGGCAAGCAGGATCAATAGGCCGAGAATTCCCATCAGCGGGCCATCGATCGGATTAACCAGTTTCTGCCAGAGTTCCCGGATCATTCTGCGTCTGCCTCAACCGCCGCCTCGTCGCGTGGGGCTGCACCGGGGGGGAGCTTGCCCATAAGGTAGTAATCAAATACTTGCCGCGCAATGGGCGCCGCCGCCTGGGCGCCAAACCCGCCATTCTCGACCAGCACCGCCACGGCAATCTTGGGTGATTCCGACGGCGCAAAAGCGATGAACAAGGAATGGTCGCGTAGTTCATCCTTGACGGTCTCGCGGTTGTACTTGCTCCCCTTCAGCGAGTACACCTGCGCGGTCCCGGTCTTGCCGCCGGACACATAGCCAGCATCCTTGAAAGCGCGTGCGCCGGTACCCTCCTTATTGACGCCGACCATGGCCTGCTTGATGACGTCAATGTGCTCCTGTTTGAGCGGAATGGTCTTGAGCGGTTGCGGTTCGATATAGGTCTTCTCGCCCGTCTTGCTGTCGGCGATGTGATGCACCAGATGCGGGCGATACATCACCCCGTTGTTTGCCAGCGTTGCCATCGCCTGCGCCAACTGGATCGGCGTGTAGGCGTTGTACCCCTGGCCGATGCCTACCGAGATGGTTTCGCCAGCGTACCATTTCTGCTGCTCGGGTTTTCTAAAGCGCTTTTTCTTCCAGGCCTGCGAGGGCAAAACTCCTTCGGACTCGCCCTCGATGTCGACACCGGTGCGGTGACCAAAGCCGAACTGCCCCATGAAGTTGGCAATATTATCGATGCCGAGATCGTTGGCCAGGATGTAATAGTAGGTATTGCATGACTGCACGATCGACTTGTACATATCGACGCTGCCATGACCGCCTTTCTTGTCGTCCATGAAAGTATGGCCGCCAAAGTTGAAGAAGCCGGGATCGGAAATCGCCTGCTCCGGACGACGCTTGCCCAAGGAAAGGGCTGCCAGGGCCATGTAAGGTTTGAAGGTCGAACCGGGCGGGTAAGCGCCGTTGAGTGCGCGATTGACCATCGGTTTTAGCGGCGATTCGTTGAGTTCCCTCCAATCTGAGGGAGTAATGCCATCGACAAACAGATTGGGATCGTAATTGGGCATCGACACCAGGGCAAGAATGCCACCGGTAGCCGGATCAATCGCAACCAGCGCCCCCTTGCGCTCGCCAAAGGCTTGCTCCGCGATTTCTTGCAGTTTGCCATCCAGGGTCAAGGTGAGATTGTTGCCGGGCACCGGGGCGGTACGCGCCAGCGTGCGAATCACCCGACCGCCGGCATCGACCTCCACCTGCTCGAACCCGGAAGTACCGTGCAGATCGAATTCGTATTGTTTTTCCAGTCCGCTCTTGCCGAAATGATCGGTACCCCGATAGTTGTTCTCTGCTTCCCGTTCCTCGATACGCCCCATGTCGCGTTCGGTAATGCGCCCGATGTAGCCCAGCACATGGGATGCATAAGCGCCCTTCGGATACTGCCGAAACAAACGGGCCTTGATCTCGACGCCTGGAAAGCGATAGCGGCGGGCAATGAACTTGGCAACTTCCTCATCCGTCAGTCGGGTACGGATCGGCACCGAGTCGGCGCGCCGGCTTTCTTCCAGCAACTTCCTGAAACGCCGTCGATCTTTCATTTCGACGGGAATGAACTCCGCCAGACTATCGATGGTTCTTTCCAGATCGTCCACCTGGGCCGGATTGATTTCAAGCGTGTAGGCGGAATAGTTGCGCGCCAGAATCTCGCCGTTGCGGTCGATGATCAGCCCGCGATTGGGAACGATAGGAACCAGGGAGATGCGATTGTCTTCGGCGCGCGTCTGGTAATACTCATGCTGAACGACCTGAAGCCAGATAAAGCGCCCTAACAACAGCGCAAAACAGACCAGCACGAAACCGCCTGCAAAGGCGATGCGGCGATTGAACTGCTCAAGACTTTCCTGGGCGTCGTTGAAGTCCATCAGATCGGTCTGTTCTCATCGCGTTCGGCCGGTCGGTACTGCGGCAACAACAGCAGGTAGTTGATCGGGTGCCAAAGCAGCGCGCCAACCAGGCTCGACAGGAAATAAGTCATGCCAGGAAACTCCGCCCCGAGGGCCAGGCGCATCCCCAGCATGGCCAACTGCGCGCCCAGCAGCATGGGCAGCACATGCAGCGCCTGCTGCCAGAGCGGGAACCAGAGTACGCGACGCGACAGGCCGCCGGCGAAATAGGCCAGCAGCACGTAGGCGAAGGCATGCTGCCCCATCACGCTGCCATCGGCGACATCCATGACCAGACCGAAGATGAAACCGGCGGCCATCCCCACTTTGAGGGGTTGATGGATGCACCAGAAGCACAGCACCAGCGCCACCCAGTCCGGCATCCCGTACAGGTATCCGGTCGGCATCATGTTGAGCACGCTGGCCGCCAGCAGCGAAAAATAGATATACCACGCGCGGGCGGGCAGCAGAATACGGCGGGATGTGTGGGTAGGCTGGATCATCTCTTCTTGCCCCGAACTTTCTTCGCTGGCGCCGCGGGCGCCTCTTCGGGCATCGGCGGAATCTCGCGTTTGCCCAGTACCAGCACCTGTCCCTGGCGTTCCACCCCAGCCAGCGGAGCGCACTCGATACGGGCGAAAGCAAACGAGTTGTCACGATCGATACTCGTTACCTGGGCGACCGGCAAGCCGGGCAGGAAAATGCCATCCAGCCCCGAAGTCATCAGACGGTCGCCCACCTGTACGTCGGCGTTGGCCGGCAGGAATTTGAGTTCCATTACGCCGCGACCGGCGCCGGCGAGAACAGCGCGCAGTCCGTTACGGACGATTTGCACGGGAATCGCCTGGTTCTTGTCGGTCAGCAGGGTGACTTCACTGGTCAGCGGGAAAACGCGCGTGACCTGCCCGACCACGCCGATATCGTCGATGACTGGCTGGCCGACTTCTATATCGTTGGTGAGCCCGCGATCAATGACGATCCGGCGGGCAAACGGATCGCGCGTCGCGTAGAGAACTTCAGCCGCGCGGACGGGTACATCCAGTCGCTCGCTCATGTCGAGCAGCGCTCGCAGTCGCCGGTTCTCATTGTCCAGATAGGTCTGTCGCAACAGCAAATTGGCCTGGGCAAGCTGCCTCTCGCGCAAAGCGGCATTGTCCTGTTGCAAGCGTTCCAGGTTCGATATGTAGGTTCCAGCCTCTCCGGCGCCCACGAGTGGCAGCATGACGGCTTTCTGCAAGGGCCACAGCAGGGCGGCGGCGACAGCGCGTGAGGACTCGAGCGTCTTGAAACGCAAATCAGCAACGATCAGGAACAGGGTCAGGGCAAGAAAGAATACCAGCCGGACAAGCGGGCCCGGACCCCGCTTGAAAAACGGCGGCGGCGTATGGCCGATATGACCACTGACGGACATCAAGACTCGACTCTCCCAAGCACTGGAACAAATGGGCAAACCCCATTGGGGCGAACTCCATTGGCAACGCCAATGAGCCCCCCTCGCAGGCTAACGGGTAAGGTGTTTATTCGTTGGCGAAAATACTGCCGAGTTTGTCCATCTTTTCGAGCGCAAGCCCGGAACCGCGTACCACACAGGTCAGCGGATCGTCCGCCACCGTCACCGGCAAACCGGTTTCTTCCATCAGCAAACGATCAAGATCGTGAAGCAACGCCCCCCCCCCGGTCAGCACCATGCCGCGTTCGGCAATATCTGCGCCCAGTTCCGGCGGGGTCTGTTCAAGACCAATCTTCACCGCACCGACAATCTGGTTGAGCGGATCGGAAAGGGCTTCAAGGATTTCGTTGGAAGAAATCGTGAAGCTGCGCGGAATGCCTTCGGCGAGGTTACGCCCCTTGACCTCCATCTCCTTGACTTCGGAGCCGGGAAAGGCGGAGCCGATATTCTTCTTGATCGACTCGGCCGTGGTTTCGCCGATCAGCATGCCGTAATTGCGGCGAATGTAGTTGATGATCGCGTCGTCGAACTTGTCGCCGCCGACGCGCACCGAACCGGCATAGACCATGCCGCCCAGCGAGATCACGCCAACTTCCGTCGTGCCGCCGCCGATATCGACCACCATCGAGCCGGTCGCGTCGGAAACCGGCAGACCGGCGCCGATCGCTGCAGCCATCGGTTCCTCGATCAGATACACCTGCGAAGCGCCGGCGCCAAGCGCCGATTCGCGGATGGCACGCCGCTCCACCTGGGTCGAACCGCAGGGCACACAAATGATGATGCGCGGACTGGGCGAGAGCAGGCGGGAGTCGTGCACCTTCTTGATGAACTGCTTGAGCATCTGCTCGGTGACGGTAAAGTCGGCGATCACGCCGTCCTTCATCGGACGAATGGCGGTAATGTTTCCTGGCGTCTTGCCCAGCATCTGCTTGGCGGCGGCGCCGACGGCCTGGATGGTCTTCTTGGCGTTGGGGCCACCTTCGGTGCGGATGGCGACCACGGAAGGCTCGTCAAGTACGATACCCTTGCCGCGCACGTAAATCAGCGTGTTGGCGGTGCCCAGATCAATGGCCAGGTCATTGGAGAAATAGGAGCGGAGAGAGGCAAACATCGGAATCCCAAATAAGAAAAGGCAGCCGCCAAAGTGTCTTTCGGGCGCTGCCATGAAAGTTATCCTATGATACCCTAACGCGCTTTGCGAAATAAGCGCACCCGATCCTGCCATTCCTGAAAATTACTGCGAAACCATGTCCTTGAGCCTGGACGACGTCAGCCGCATTGCGCGCCTGGCCCGTATCGAAATATCCCCCGCCGAAGCCGAACGCACCTGTGACCAGTTGAACGGCATTCTGTCCTTTGTTGAACAACTGCAAGCCGTCGACACCGGAAATATCGAGCCGATGGCCCATGCCGTCGACGTCGTGCAGCGCCTGCGACCCGACACGGCGACCGAAGCGGATCGACGCGATGTCTTTCAGGCGATTGCCCCCGAAACGGAAGCCGGCCTCTATCTGGTCCCGAAGGTAATCGAGTAATGATCAACTCCAGCCTTAAAGAACTGGCCGCCGCGCTGGCGGCAAAGAAGATTTCCAGCGTCGAGTTGACCGCGCTGTTCCTCGACCGCAGCGAAAAACTCAACCCTGCGCTGAATGCCTTCGTCACTCTGGACCGCGCCAAGGCGCTGGCCGCCGCGCAGGCTGCCGACGCAAAACTCGGCGCTGGCGCGACGGCTTCTCCGCTGTGCGGTATCCCCCTCGCCCACAAGGACATTTTCTGCGCGCAAGGCTGGCGCACGACGTGCGGCTCGAAGATGCTCGATAACTTCGTTTCGCCCTACGACGCCCATGTCGTCGAACGGTTGAACATCGCGGGCATGGTTGTCGTGGGCAAGTGCAACATGGATGAATTCGCCATGGGTTCGTCCAACGAATCGTCTTACTACGGCCCGGTAAAAAATCCCTGGGACGCCATGCGCGTACCGGGCGGCTCCTCGGGCGGCTCGGCAGCGGCCGTCGCCGCGCGTCTCGTGCCGGCCGCTACCGGCACCGATACCGGCGGCTCGATCCGCCAACCGGCCGCCCTATGCGGCCTGACCGGCCTGAAACCCACCTATGGCGTGGTCTCGCGCTACGGCATGATCGCCTTCGCCTCCTCCCTCGACCAGGGCGGTCCGATGGCCAAGTCGGCGGAAGATTGCGCGCTCTTGCTCAACGGCATGGCGGGTTTCGATCCGCGCGATTCGACTTCACTCGAACGCCCCGCCGAGGATTACACCCGCGCGCTGGAAAAACCGCTGGATGGATTGAGGATCGGCCTGCCGAAGGAATTTTTCAGCGCGGGCATGGATGATGGCGTGCGTGCAGCGGTCGAGGCGGCGCTAGCCGAATACCGCAAACTTGGCGCAAGCACCGTGGAAGTCTCCCTGCCCAATTCCGGCCTTTCGGTGCCCGCCTATTACGTCATCGCCCCCGCCGAGGCAAGTTCCAATCTGTCGCGCTTCGACGGGGTGCGCTACGGCCACCGCGCCGCGGACTACGCCGACAATATGACCCTTGGCGAAATGTATGCCAAAACCCGTGCCGAAGGCTTCGGCGCCGAGGTCAAGCGGCGCATCCTGATCGGAACTTACGTGCTGTCGCATGGCTACTACGACGCCTACTACATCAAAGCACAAAAAATTCGCCGTCTGATTGCTGCCGACTTTCAGGAAGCCTTCAAGTCCTGCGATGTGATCATGGGGCCCACGGCGCCCTCGATTGCCTTCGCCTTCGGGGCGAAGAGCGCCGACCCGGTGCAGATGTATCTGTCCGACATCTACACCATTGCCGTCAACCTCGCCGGCCTGCCCGGCATGTCGATCCCCTGTGGCTTCGACCAGGGCCTGCCGGTAGGTCTGCAACTGATCTCCCCGTGGTTCGGCGAAGCGCAGATGCTGAATGTCGCCCATCGCTACCAGCAGGCGACAGACTGGCATGCCCGCCTGCCGCCGGCCGTTGCCGACTGATGCGGGCAAGCCCTTTCCGTCCTTTCCGCCCTTTCCGGAATGTGCCGGCCATCGCCGCCGCCGGGCTGCTGGCCGCCTGCGCTACGCCGGAAGCGCCGCCTCCCGTGGTGGCGGAGCAGCCCGCCCCTGCAGCAGCCCCTGCACCGCCGCCAACGGCCGCCCCGCGCAAAGAAAAGCCGCCGCTTCGCAACGACACCCTCAAGCATTTGGCCAACCGCAAGCTCAAGCCAATCGAGACGCGTCCGCTCGATGCCAAGGCAAGTTGCAGTTTTCGCGATCCCAACGGCTATCGCGGCAACTTGCGGCTGGAAGTCAAACAGGCCAGCGTGAAGCGCTTCCAGGCCAGCGTCGAAGTGCCGAAACACGGTGCCTGCCGCTTCGATTTGAAAAATTTCGAGCAGACCGAGACCACCCCGAACGTTGTGCTTTCAGCCAAAAGCGGGGGATGCCGGGTGAGTTTATGGGAACAGGAACACCAGGTCACCGTCGCCTTCCGCGATTGCAAAGCGGAATGCAGCGGGCAATCGATCGATTATCTCTGGCCGATTCTGGTCGACAACCGGAAAGGGCGTTGTTCGTGAAGGATGGTTTATGAGTTGGGAAGTCGTCATCGGGCTGGAAACACATGCGCAACTCCAGACACAGTCGAAAATCTTTTCCGGCGCCGCCACAGCTTTCGGTGCGGAACCGAACCGCCAGGCCTGCGCGGTCGATATCGCCCTGCCCGGCGTGTTGCCGGTATTGAACCGCGAGGCGGTGGTCTGCGCCATCAAGTTCGGCCTCGCCATCGGCGCCGCCATCGCGCCGCGCTCGATCTTTGCGCGCAAGAACTACTTCTACCCGGATCTGCCCAAGGGCTACCAGATCAGCCAGTTCGAGCTGCCGGTCGTCTCCGGCGGCAGCCTGACCATCAGAGTCGGCGCTGGCGCGACGGCACAGGAGAAGACCGTGCGTCTCACGCGCGCGCATCTCGAAGAGGATGCCGGGAAATCGCTGCACGAGGACTTTCATGGCAAGACCGGCATAGACCTCAACCGCGCCGGCACGCCGTTGCTGGAAATCGTCACCGAGCCGGACATGCGCTCGTCCGCCGAAGCGGTTGCCTATGCGAAAGCGCTGCATGCGCTGGTCACCTGGATCGGCATCTGCGACGGCAACATGCAGGAAGGCTCGTTCCGCTGCGACGCCAACGTCTCGGTGCGCCGCCCCGGCGCCCCGCTCGGCACGCGCCGCGAGATCAAGAACCTCAACTCCTTCCGCTTCCTGCAGCAGGCGATCGATTACGAAATCCAGTGGCAGATCAACGAGATCGAGGAAGGCCGCCCGATCCATCAGGCGACCGTGCTGTTCAACCCGGACACCGGCGAAACGCGCGCCATGCGCAGCAAGGAAGACGCGCACGACTACCGCTACTTTCCCGATCCCGACCTGCTGCCGCTGGAAATCAAGCCGGAATGGATTGCCGACATCCAGTCCGGCATGCCCGAGTTGCCGCAAGCCATGCAAGCCCGCATCCAGGTCGATTACGGTCTTTCTCCCTACGATGCCGCCACGCTCGCCGCGACGCGCGACAGCGCGAAGTTCTTCGAGGACGCCGTGGCGGCATCCGGCAAAGACAGCGCCAAGCTCTGCGCCAACTGGATCATGGGCGAACTCGCGGCACGGCTGAACCGGGAGGAGAAAGACATCGCCGTCAGCCCGGTCTCCGCTGCCCAACTGGCCGGCATGGTGAAACGCATCGCCGACGGCACGCTCTCCGGCAAGCTCGCCAAGGAAGTTTTCGAAGCGTTATGGAACGGGGAAGCACCGGATGCCGACGCGATCATCGAAGCGCGTGGCCTCAAGCAGGTTTCCGATGCCTCCGCCATCGAACCAATCATCGACGCGGTGCTCGCCGCCAATCCGAAGTCCGTCGAGGAATTCCGCGCCGGCAAGGAAAAAGCCTTCAACGCGCTGGTCGGTCAGGTGATGAAAGCATCCAAGGGCAAGGCCAACCCGCAGCAGGTCAATGATCTGCTCAAGCAGAAACTCGGCACGTAGGGAAAGAGGCTGAAGGGATAGGCAAAAACCGCCCTGCAGGCTCAGGGTTTGCCGCCCAACAGCAGGAACCGCTGCTTGTCGGCATCGAAGCGCTGCCGCGCGGTAGTAAGTTCTGCATCCTTTTGACCAAGTACCTTGCGCTGCGCCAAAATATCAGCCGCGTTGTCGTCTATCTGCTTTTTCAGCGGAGCCGGCATCGGTTGGTTCAGATAGAACTCTTTCTCGGCATCCAGCTTTTCCTTTTTCGCCAGAGCGGTTTCAAGACGGTTTTTTGCCTGTTCGGCATTCTTTTCGATATCAGCAGTAAAACGATCACGTGCGGCGTCGATATCTCGCGCGCTGCTGTAGCTGTCGAGCAGGGCGCGATCCTTGCGGGCCTGTTCGGCGGCTTTGCGCTCTTCTTCCTTTTTGCGCGCCGCTGCGAACTCGCGGGCGGCGATTTGTTCGGCGGTGAGTGGCGCATCTTCCTTTTTCGCCACACCTTTGCGGATGATGGTTTTTGCTCGCGTCAGACACTGCGGCGGCGCCGGATCGCCGCAGGTCTGCTTCCCATCGACCTCGCAACATACAACGCGCACCTCGGCGGGTGGATCAGCGGACCAAGCCAGCCCCGGAACCAAGCAGGCCGCCAGAATCGACATGCGGAGCAAAAGACTGGACGACGCCATAGGCCTCGCGGGACTAGACGACGCCATAGGCCTCGCGATAACGGCGCACCGCATCAAGGTTGGTTTCGAGCGCCGGTTGCCCGGCAAGGTAGTCGATCACATCGGTCAGCCGGGCGATCGAAATCACCGGCAACCCCAATGCCTGCTCCACCTCTTGCACGGCGGACAAGTCACCCGTGCCACGCTCCTGACGGTCGATGGCGATCGCCACCGCCGCCGGCAGCGCCCCGCCCCGACGAATGATGTCGACCGATTCGCGCACGGAAGTACCGGCGGAAATCACGTCATCGACGATCAGCACCCGACCGGCCAAAGGAGCGCCGACCAGCGCACCGCCTTCGCCATGATCCTTGATTTCCTTGCGATTGAAGGCAAACGGCCGGTTGCAGCCGTGCTCGGCGAGTTTGATGGCGATCGCGGCAACCAGAGGGATGCCTTTGTAAGCCGGTCCGAACAGCATGTCGAAGGCCAGGCCGGAAGCGAGGATCGCCCGGGCGTAATAATCGGCCAAACGAGCAAGCGAGGCGCCATCGTTGAACAGCCCGGCATTGAAGAAGTAGGGGGACAGGCGTCCCGCCTTGGTTTTGAACTCGCCGAACCGCAGAACGCCCATTTCGCAGGCGAACGCGATAAAGTCGCGCTGGTAACTTGGGTAATTTGCCTCAACCATGATGGACTCATTGTACATGCTGAAAATCGTTACACTCAACCTCAATGGCATTCGTTCCGCGGTTAAAAAGGGCTGGCTCGACTGGCTCGTCGCGCAGAACGCCGATATCGTCTGTGTACAGGAACTCAAAGCGCAGGATGCCGACATCGAAGCAGCAACGCGCAACGCGCTGGGCACGCTGACCGCCGGCTTCCACTGCGCCGAGAAAAAAGGCTATAGCGGTGTCGGCCTTTATGCGAGACACCCCCCTGACAACACAATCGCCGGCTTTGGCGTACCCGAATTCGACGCCGAGGGCCGCTATCTGCGCTGCGACTGGCCGGGGTTATCGGTAATCTCCCTGTACGTACCCTCCGGTTCGTCTTCGCCGGAACGGCAGGAAGCGAAGTTCCGTTTCATGGACGCGTTTTTCCCGCATCTCCAGGCGCTGCGCGAGGAAGCACTGAAAACCGGCCGCGAATTCGTTATCTGCGCCGACTGGAATATCGCCCCGACCGAAAAAGACCTGAAGAATTGGAAATCAAATCAGAAAAACTCGGGCTTTCTGCCCGAAGAACGCGCCTGGATAGCCCGCGTGCAAGCAGAGCTGGGTTGGGTGGATGCTTATCGGACCCTGCATCCCGATGCTGAAGGAGACGCCTATACGTGGTGGTCGAACCGGGGCCAGGCGTGGGCAAAAAACGTCGGCTGGCGCATCGACTATCAACTGGTCACCCCCGGCCTCGCAAGCTTGGCCAGAACCGCCGAAGTTTTCAAGGCAGTGCGTTTCTCCGATCATGCGCCATTGACGATCGGGTATGCAATGCCGCGTCCGCTGTGAGACAATCTCCCTATCAATTTTTCACGTCCAAGGAGCCGAAAATGACCGATATGACCGATGCCAGCAAAGACAAGCTGATTGCCGATTTCAAGGTAGTGGTAGCCGACGCCGAAGAACTGCTGCGCGCCACCGCCAACCAGGCCGGCGACAAGGCCGCCGATCTGCGCGCCAAGATCCAGAACCGCCTGGCAGATGCAAAACTGCGCCTCGCCGATGCCGAAGCCGTCATGGTGGATCGCGCCAAGCAGGTGGGTCGCGCCGCCGACAACTACGTGCATGACAACCCCTGGCGCTCGGTTGGCATTGCCGCCGGATTCGGTCTGATCGTCGGCCTGTTGATCGGCCGTCGCTAAACCGTACCGGACGTTCCGCGTGAGCCTGACCTCGCCAGGTTTGTTCGCCTCGCTGCGGGGCTTTGCCGCGACCGGGCTGGCACTGCTCCTGACGCGCCTTGAACTGCTAAAGATCGAGGCGCACGAGGAAGCAGGCCGCATTGCGGCCTTGCTGGTGGCGGCCCTGCTCGCCGCGCTGCTCGCCGTGGTCGGCGTGGCGTTTCTGGCGGCGCTCGTCACCGTGCTTCTCTGGGATACACATCGCGTGGCAACGCTGGGTATTTTTGCGCTGTTGTTTCTTGGCGGTTCCGTAGCGGCAATCCTCCAGGCCCGCCGCTTGATCCGCCAAGGCGCCCGGTCTTTCTCTGCCAGCCTCGCCGAATTGCGCCAGGATGCGCAGGCCCTGAAGTCCGGAGACCAGGCGGGTGAATGAAATCGAACGGGGCTTGGCCAAGCAACGCCTGCTGATCGCTTCCGCCGCGCAACGGGATGCCTTGGCGCGCTATGCGCAAGGCCTGCAGCCGACTTTCGCCGTCGCCGACCGTCTCCATGCCGGCGCACGCTGGGCGGAACGTCATCCCGAGTTCGTTGCCGCTGGCGTGGCGATACTGGCCGCATCGAGCTCCGCCACGCGCCGTTTTCTCTGGCGCTGGTCGCGCCGCGGCTTCGTCGCCTGGCGTATCTGGCGCGACGGTAGACGCTGGATCGACACGCCGGCATCCGGTTATTAATGTAGTTGCGATGCTGTTCGATCCACTCCTCGCCGCTCAGCGCCGCGAACGCGAATTGATCGCTGGCGAACTCGGGAAAGTCAAGGGACTTTTCCCATTGCTGATGAAGTACCGCAATGGCCGTCGCTGGACGACTAACGAACGCGATGAACTGATTGGCCAGATGCGGGCAATGGCTTATCTCTCGCCGTATTTGTTGGTGATGGTCTTGCCGGGCTCCGTTGTGGCCTTGCCCGTCCTGGCCTGGTGGCTGGATCGGCGCCGGCAGAACCATCGCGGCGTACCAGCGCATCAAAGCGCCCGAAGCAACGATAAAGAAACGGCATCGGCGCAAACCTCTCTTTGAGATATTCTAGCGGCCCACAAAAATGAACAAGAGGAATTCATCCCGATGACGCTGCAGGTTCGCACGGTACTTTATGTGCGCATGCCGGTCTGGAAGATCTGGCCGGGCGGCGTGGCCTATCTGGCCGACTTCATCCACAAGCAGCGTCCGGAAATCCGCCAGGAAATTCTCGATCTTGCGGTGATTCCACCGCGCGAACGCAAGGCGGCTTTGATCTCCCGCGTACGCGAACTCCAACCGGATGTCGTCGCCTTCTCTTGGCGCAACATGCAGACCTTCGGGCCGCACCCAGAAAACGACGCGCTCGATGTGGTGATGAACTTCGACCACTCGCCCAGCGTATGGAAGCGCTTCAAGGCGGCGTGGCAGGCGGTCGGCATCATCGCTGACTATGCCGGACAGCGGCTGCGCAACCTCGGTTATCTCAGGCTGG
Organism: uncultured Methyloversatilis sp.; assembly: GCA_964488825.1. GTDB lineage: Bacteria > Pseudomonadota > Gammaproteobacteria > Burkholderiales > Rhodocyclaceae > Sulfuricystis. The sequence goes on from CAZAWN010000019.1 coordinate 20,912, forward strand.
TGCGCCGCCTCTCGCCCGAAACCCGGTTGATGGTCGGCGGTACGGCAGTATCGATCTTCGGCAAATATGTCGCCGAGCGTTGCCCGACCGATACGGTCGTGGTGGTCGGCGAAGGCGAGGATGCGATGCTCTCCATCGTCGATGGCTGCGTCACGCCGGCCGGTCACCACTATTACAAGGATGGCGATGGACAGGTGCATCATCGCCCCGCCGAAGAAAATTTCGATCTCGGCCAATTGACCGCTATCGATTTCCCCTACCTCGAATCCATCTTCCCGGCCTTCCGCGAGTATCTGGGCGAGAATGCCTCGATCGGCGTCCATACCAAGCGCGGCTGCCCCTTCCAATGCCATTTCTGTCTTTACAACAAGATTGAAGGCGCCCAGCAGCGCTATCGCGACCCGGTCGAAGTCGCCAAGGAGGTCGAGACGCTCAACAAGCAGTATGGCGTCAAGCACATCTGGTTCACCGACGCCCAATTCTGCTCCACACGCCGGAGCATGACGCATGCCGAAGCTATCCTCGACGAGATGCTGGCGCGCCAGGTCAAGGTGCGCTGGACCGGCTATCTGCGGCTTAACCACCTGACGCCGGACATCGCACGCAAGATGCTCGACAGCGGCCTGGAAAGCCTCGACCTGTCCTTCACCGGTTCGCAGGACATGATCGAGAGCCTGACGCTCGGTTACGAACTCGAACAACAGATGGGCGCCTTCCGCTTCTTCAAGGAAGCGATGACCGGCGTGCACGCCGACCTGATGGTCAAGCTCTACCTGCCACTCAACGCTCCCGGCGAAACACCCGCCACCTTGCGCGCCACGATGTCGCGCATCGAAGAGCTCTACGCGATGTTCGGCCGTGACAAGGTCTTGCCCTTCATCTTTTTCGTCGGCGTCCAGCCCAACACGCCGGTCGAAAAACGGCTGATCGCCGACGGCTACCTGCCGCAGCATTACGATCCGCTAACGCTCAACCCCTTCATCATCAAGAAGTTGCTCTACAACCCGCAGCCGCTCGGCCGGATGATCGGTCGCGCCTATCTGCGTGCGCTCGAATATTCGAGCAAGATGGACGACACCACCGGCGAATACGTCGGCCGGGCAACCATGGAAATCCTCGAACGCGAGCTGCCGGCCGATACCAAGCCATCACGCCAGCGCCGACTTTTTCACATTATTCCGATCGCCGAGCGTTCAGAGACCTAGACAGACATACTTGGTTTCGAGGTACGCCTCGATACCGTATTTCGAGCCCTCGCGGCCCATCCCCGATTGCTTGATGCCGCCGAAGGGGACCGCCTCGTTACCGACCAGGCCAACATTGACGCCGACCATACCGTATTCGAGCGCCTCGGCGACACGCCAGACGCGCCCGAGATCACGCGCATAGAAATAGCCGGCCAGGCCGTATTCGGTGTCATTGGCAAGCGCCACGGCTTCGGCCTCGTCATTGAACTTGAATAGCGGCGCGACCGGGCCAAAGGTTTCCTCGCGCGCGCAGCGCATGGTAGGGGTCGCGTCGGCCAGCACGGTCGGTTCGAAAAAGGTGCCGCCGCGCTCATGACGTTTGCCGCCGGTCAGCACCCTGGCGCCGTTTGCCACAGCATCGGCGACATGCGCCTCCACCTTCTCCAGCGCCTGCTCATCGATCAGCGGACCTTGATTCACCCCCGCCTCGGCGCCGTCGCCGACCATGAGTTGCGCCACTTGCTCGGCCAGTTTGGCGGCAAACTCTTCATACACACCCGCCTGGATCAGCAAGCGATTGGCGCATACACAGGTCTGGCCGGCATTGCGATATTTCGACGCCATCGCCCCGGCCACCGCGGCATCGATATCCGCATCGTCGAACACAATGAACGGTGCATTGCCGCCAAGTTCCAGCGAGAGCTTTTTGAGCGTCGGCGCGCATTGCGCCATCAGCAGACGACCGATCTCGGTCGAACCGGTGAACGAAAGCTTGCGCACCAGCGGATTGGCGGTCAGTTCGCTGCCGATCACCGGGGCGCTGGCCGCCGAGCCGGTAACCATGTTGATGACCCCAGCCGGGAAACCGGCACGCTCGGCCAGCGCGGCGAGCGCCAGCGCGGTGAGTGGCGTCTGCTCGGCCGGCTTGACCACCACAGTACAACCGGCCGCAAGCGCCGGAGCAAGCTTGCGGGTGATCATCGCGGCGGGGAAGTTCCACGGCGTGATCGCCGCACAGACGCCCACCGGCTGCTTCAGCACGATCAAACGCTGCCCGGGCATCGTCTGCGGGATCACATCCCCGTAAGTGCGCCGTCCCTCCTCGGCGAACCACTCGACAAAACTGGCAGCATAAAGCGTCTCCCCGCGTGCCTCGGCGAGCGGCTTGCCCTGCTCGCTGGTCATCAACAGCGCCAAGTCATCAACATGGGCGACGATCAGATCGTGCCAACGGCGCAACAGCGCACCACGCCTTTTTGCCGTCAGATCGCGCCACGCCGGCCAAGCGGCATGCGCCGCTTCGATGGCCCGGCGGGATTCTGCCACGCCCATATCCGGCACGCTGGCAAGCAGGGCGCCGGTGGCCGGGTTGCGCACGACAACCGTGGCCCCGCTGTCGGCAGCGACCCAGCCGCCGTCGATGAATGCCTGTTGGCGCAACAGATCGGTATCGTGCAATTGCATGGCAAGTCGTCCTTTATTTTCGGCTAGGCGGCGGAGTCTACCGGAATAGGATAGGCCGATGCGCTGGCTGCCCTTCGCCCCGTTATTGCTGATTGTCGGCTGCGGCTATCTGTCGAAGCCGACCCCCACCCCTGCGCCAAGTACAAGCACACTGCCAGGCGTGTCGCCGCGAGCACAGCCTTCCGAGACATCGGCATCTCATCAGTCCGCCTTGCACGGCCACGAGATCGTGCTCTTCGCGCTTGGCCTGATCGATACCGGCTATCGCTTCGGCGGGAAAAATCCCGAAGCCGGCCTCGATTGCAGCGGCATGGTGAGTTACGTCTTCGAAAACGCCGTCGGGCTGCGCCTGACCGGATCGGCAGCAGACATCGCCCAACGGGGACGCCCAATCCCGCGCGCAGGTTTGCGGCCCGGCGATCTGGTGTTCTTCAACACACGCAAAAAGCCCCGCTCGCACGTCGGCATCTACATCGGTGATGGCCGTTTCATCCACGCCCCCAACAGCAACGGCAAAGTGCGCAAGGAAAACCTCTACAGCGGCTGGTTTGCAACCCGCTTCGAGGAAGCGCGCACTTACTTTGATTAACGACCAGGCCCCCCACCGCCGCAGAGGAGGGAACATCCACGCCATGGTTGTTCCACGTTAACGCCGCCGCAAGGCATTGCGCGCGACCTTATAAACAGCGCCACAAGGCAGGCAAAAAGATTTCGGGCAAGTCAGATCACGATTGCGCCAGATGGCGGAGACCCAGAACAGCGCCCCGAATCCTGCGCCGGCGCAGACCAGCAGCACCAACAGAAAACCGAAGGGGTGCGGCCCGCCATACAAGGGCAGCGCACACATCAAGCCACCGAGGGCACCAAGCAGCACGAATCGCCAGGCGTCCCACACGCCGCGCTGGCAGCAGTAGTAAAGCGAGGGGAAACCCACAATCAGTACGCTGACAAAAATGCCCAGCGCACCCTGTCCGGCGGCGAACCCAGCCGAGCCCGACCCCACCCAGAATATCAAGGCGGCAAATAACACCGCTTCGCCCACCAAGGCGAACAACACTCTCCGCATCGAAATCCTCCTCCACCCAGCCGTTGTTTATCGTCGCCAAAGGGGGGAGGATTGTGACACGAACAGGGGGGCATTCACCAAGCCGGGACAGTACGCCAAGGTTCGGGACAGGCTTGTACGTTCGGGTAATACGCCCGGTAGGGCTCGCAGTAATGCCAAACTCCCTGCCCGGTTTGCGGTTGTGGCGGAACAACGACCGGCGCGGCGACTACCGGTTGGTTAGCAATGTTGTAAAGCACCGCTCCGATAGCCAGCCCGGCCAGCCCCCAGACGATCGGCTCATGATTGTGCCGGGAGTGGCGATGGCGCACCGCGGGCGGGGCGTAATGACGATCCGGGCGGAAATGCCGCTCCCGATCCCAGCGGTCGGCGAATGCGGGCAAGCTATTCACCAGCAATGCGCTGGCGAGCAATCCGGTAACGAGTTTTTTCATGGCGACTACCTCCTGCGGAAAAAACGCCTGGCCGGACAAGCCGCTGACAAGGCATTTGTAAGGCTTTGTTGCCGGGTTGCGGAACTCGGCACTGGCGTGACGGCACGCGCATGGTTCAATAGCGCATGGACACGTCACTCGCCCTCGCCATCGCCGGCATCGCCAACGGTTGCGTCTATGCACTGGTGGCGCTGGGCTTCGTGATGATCTGGAAAGCCACCGAGATCGTCAATTTCGCCCACGGCGAATTGCTGATGCTCGGCGGGTTTTGCGGACTGGGACTGGCCGCCCTCGGCTGGCCCTGGCCGCTGGCCCTGGCCGGCGCCGCCTTGGCTGGCGCTCTATTCGGCCTGCTCGCCGAGCGCACCGTGTTGCGTCCGCTGCTCGGCCAGCCGCACATTCCGATCGTGATGACTACCCTCGGCCTCGGTTTCATGCTCAAGGGCGGAATCACCATGATTCCCGGCATCGGCCCCGAGACCCATGCCCTGCCCACCCCGTTTTCCGGCCAGACTGTCCGGATCGGCCATATCGCCGTGGCGGCCGATCATCTGCTGGTGATCGGTGTGACGCTCGCCCTCGGCGTGCTGTTGTACGGCTTCTTCTACGCCACCCGGCTCGGCCATGCCTTGCGCGCGACGGCCCAAAACCCGCGCGGTGCACAACTGGTCGGTATTCCGCTTCCGCGCATGCACGGCATCGTCTGGGCGCTGGCCGCCGGGCTGGCCGCCGTGGCCGGCGTGCTGCTGGCCCCGGTGACCTTCGTCCACGCCCACATGGGGTTGATCGGTCTCAAGGCGCTGCCCGCCGCCGTGATCGGCGGTTTCGGCAGCGTCCCCGGCGCCGTGGTCGGCGGTCTGCTGCTCGGGCTGGTCGAAGCCTTTGCCGGCTTTTACGCACCTGACGGCGTCAAGGATGTCGCCGCCCACGTGCTGGTGCTGGCCGTGCTGCTGGTACGCCCCACCGGACTGTTCGGTCGCCCTCAGGAGAACACCTGATGAGGCGCACGCTGCTCCTGGCCGTGCTGATCGCCCTGCTGGCCGCGCCAGCAGTCCTGTCACCCTGGGCGATCTCTAAACTGAGCTTTGTCGCCATCTACGTCGTCGCCGGCGCCGGGCTGATGCTGCTGGCGGGTTACGCCGGACAACTCTCCTTGTGCCACGCCGCTTTCGTCGGGATCGGCGCCTATGCCGAAGCGCTGCTGCATGCGCAAGGCTGGCCGGTGTGGCTCTCCCTGCCCTGCGCCGCCGCTTTGGCGGCCGGCGCAGGGGTGCTAGCCGCCTGGCCGGTGCGGCGTCTTGCCGGCATCTATCTCGCCATCGCCACGCTCTCGTTCGGTTTCGTTGTGCAGGAAATCTTCGTGCGCTGGGAATCCGTCACCGGCGGCAACGCCGGACGCGTCGTCGCGCCGCTCGATCCGCTGATGATCTACGGCCTGTCGGTCGCCATGGCGCTCGGCGCGCTGTGGCTATTGGGCCGGCTGGTCTCCGCACGCTTCGGCCGGGCGCTGATCTGCCTGCGCGAGGATGCCACGGCCGCCGCCGCGCTGGGCGTCGACGCGGCGCAGATCAAGACGCTCGCTTTCGCCCTCGCCGCCGCGCTGGGCGGATTGGCCGGCGCACTCTACGCGCACCAGATCCGCTTCGTCAGCCCGGAGCAGTTCGACTGGGTGATGTCGATCGAACTGCTGATGATGCTGGTCATCGGCGGGCTCGCCACGCGCGCCGGCGTGGTGCTCGGCGCGCTCTTCCTGATCGCCCTGCCACAGGCCATCGCCTGGTTGCGCGACGCCCTCGGCTGGGCGACGCCGCCGGCCGGCATCGAATTGTTCGCCTTCGGCCTCGCTCTGGTGCTGACGCTACGCTACCAGCCCGCCGGACTGGCCGGCTGGCTGCGCTCCCTATAATC
>CAZAWN010000020.1:0-26915 GCA_964488825.1 uncultured Methyloversatilis sp.
GTATTTGCTCCGGGTCATCGGGGTAATTTAAGCGCGATTGCCCTGCAGCTCAATGGGTTCTGGAAGCAGACATAGCCGGATGCTTTGACCATATCAGCCATGAATGGTTACAAACCAATATCCCTATGGATAAAGGCATACTCCAAAAATGGTTGAAAAGTGGTTTTGTTGAAAAAGGAAACTGGTATCCAACGAAGGCAGGTACACCGCAAGGAGGTATCATTTCGCCAACGTTGGCCAATATGGTTTTGGATGGCATAGAAGCCGAACTCGACAGGCATTATGGTGTCAAGGGCAGTACAAAAAGGAAGAATACCAAAATTAACTTCATCAGATATGCCGATGATTTTGTCATCACAGGTGCAACGAAAGAAACACTGGAACAGATAAAACCAATTATTAAGGAATTTTTGAAAGAAAGGGGTTTATCACTCTCCGAAGAAAAAACCAAAATAACGCATATTAATGAAGGCTTTGATTTTTTAGGGTGGAACGTGCGTAAGTATGGCGGGAAACTGCTCATCAAACCCGCGAAAAAGAATGTGCAAACATTTTTACGGAAAATCCGAAAAATTATCAAAGATAACCGGACAGCAAAACAGGAAAATTTGATTGGCCTACTAAACCCCGTCATACGCGGTTGGGCGGACTATCACAAAAATCAGGTGGCTAAAGAGACTTTCTCAAAAGTTGATCACGTCATCTGGAAACAGCTTTGGACATGGGCTTGCCGAAGACAGCCAAACAAACCTTTAAAATGGATAAAGGACAGGTATTTCATGCGGGATAATTTTCGCAATTGGGTGTTCGGCACAATGGTGACAAAAGATGATGGCAGTGAAAAGAGAGTGAAACTGGTCAATGCCAGTGACATGCCGATTCGCCGTCACATCAAAATCAAAGGGGAAGCAAACCCGTTCAATCCAGATTGGGAAGAATACTTCGAGAAAAGGCTCGGCCTCCAAATGAAGGACAATCTCAAAGGGCGAAACACGATGCTCTACCTTTGGACGGCACAGGATGGATTATGTTTGAACTGCAACGGAAAGATTACGAAAGAGACCGGATGGGACACCCACCATATCCAACGTAGGACAGACGGCGGTAAGAACAACTATTCAAACTTGCAATTGCTTCACCCGAATTGTCATCGACAATTACATAACCATGAAAACAAAGTGATTGCCGCCTCTGGTAAAACAGGGGTTATAAAGACTTGAGCCGTGTGCGGGGAAACTCGCAAGCACGGTTCTTAGGGGGGATGATGTAGTAATACACTGTTCCTACCCGACTTTTTTACCAGCCAAGCTCATGTTGCCAGTAGCGGCCTGATCTATGTAATCAATCCACCAGTCCATCAGCGGCTTTCTGCGTTCAAGGTAGTTGGCTCTGTTGTAAGCATTGCGTACTTCGTTCTTGCCAGTGTGCGCTAAGGGAGTTTTTTATACAAAAAATTTAGCAACGATTGCGGAGGTTTAAAACAAATATCTGTTTACAGCGCACCATGAAACCCAGACTGTTACCCAGACCAAATACGGTTTCATTAAACTTTGGGCATAAAAAAAGCCCTACATTGACATGTAAGGCTTTGATTTTACTGGCTCCCCCGGACGGGCTCGAACCGCCGACCTAGTGATTAACAGTCACCCGCTCTATATCTTATAACCCAATAATACACCAATAGAATTAATATTAACTAATTGTATTTAATAAAATAAATATTTATTTCACCTTTCTCCAGTATTCGCTAGTATACTTAAAATAGCGTTAAAAAGTTGCCCTGAGGTTGCCCCAAGGTTGCTCGGATATGGAGAGAATAAACATGCAAAAAATAAGATTCAGCAAAGCAGCAATTAGAGACCTACCCTTACCAACGAATAAAGATCGTGAAGACTATTACGACACGGACTGTCCGAAACTCATTTGCAGGGTGAGTTCCAGCGGCAATAAATCATTTGTTGTCCTTAAAAAAACCAGTGACGGTAAAACGCGACGAATTACCTTAGGTCGTTTTCCAGATTTGATACCTACCGATGCCCGCAAGTTGGCACAAGCCGCTTTATCCGAATTGGCACAAGGTATTGACCCTACCGAAGAAAAACGTAAACAACGTATTCGTGGCATCACATTGCAAGAATTATTAAACAGATACCTGACAGACAAAAGGGACTTAAGGGAAGCATCGAAACTCGATTACACAAAAAAAATGAATCAAGGCTTTTCAGATTGGATGAACAAGCCGATTGATACTATTACCCGTGATATGGTGATGGCACGTCGCAACCAGCTTGAAGGCGGCAGGGACAACAAAATGCGCGTGTTGCGCCTGTTGATGAAATATGCCGTTGAAGCACTAAAGGCGTTAGAAGAAAACCCAGTTGACGTATTGCGTGATGGCGGTTTATGGGGAAAACCCAAACGCAAAAAACGCATGGTTTCCAGTGATAACCTGAAAGACTGGTACGCCGCTGTGTTAAGTTTGGATAATGAGAAAGCCAAAGTGTACTTGCTACTGTTGCTGCATACAGGGCTAAGGGATCAGGACGTCCGCTATTTAGAATGGAAAGATGTTGATTTTAAAAACGATTGCTTTATTGCCAGAGACACCAAAAACCATACCGATTTTACCGCCTACATTGCGCCACAAATCAAACCTTATTTCAGAGGCTTGCAAGCGTTAACCGGCGATAGCCGTTTTGTTTTCCCTGGTGATTCTAAGGATGGCGTGATGAATATACCTAGGAAACCTATTGCGGAAATTTGCAAGAAAACGGGCATTGAATTTTCAAGCCACGACCTAAAACGCACCTTTTTAACTATTGGCGAAGCGGCAATGATACCGTTCTCTTTATTAAAAGCGCTGGCAAACCATAAAACGGATAACGACGTGACTGGCGGCTACATCAACCCCGAAGCCAAAACGCTTAAAGCAGCAACATGGAAAATTGCCGAATTTATCCAGTCCCATGCGGCGGCAACCGGAGACAATGTTCATTTTTTGCTAAAAGCGAGTGGGGAATAGCATTAATACTAATCTTCGTATTTATGCCAAATTTTAAAATCACTAGGTTCATAACCTGCAAAACCAGTAATACCTGCAAATTTTTTCAACCTATTGAGCTGATGTTACGCAGAATCACTAGATATATAGTTAGATGTTTTCACAGTAAAAAACCATATTTTGAGGAAAAATGGTAAGCGTGCAACCCGACCGCGTTGATGCTCAGAGCTTGTTATGTTTGACGGTTTCAAGAAATGCCGGATCTAGGGGCAGCAATTCGTCAATGCGGCTGTTGGGCCAAGTGGGTAGTTTTTCCAAAGTGTTTTTTAGCCATACGGCAGGGTTTAATCCGTTGAGCTTGGCCGTCCCCAGTAAGGTCTGGATGGCGGCGGCACGTTGCCCGGCACGTTCGGAACCGGTAAACAGCCAATTTTTCTTACCCAGCGCAATGGGCCGGATGCAGTTTTCCACGGGGTTGTTGTCAATCGGCAGATGTCCGGTTTCCGCATAACGGGTCAGTGCGGGCCAGCGTTTTAAGCTGTAATCCAGGGCTTTGGCGGAAGCGCCGCCGGAAGCGGTGCCAGTACGGGTTTGCACGAGCCAGTCATGGAAGGCATGCAGTTGGGGCTGGCTTTTTTCCGCCCGCAGTTGTTGGCGTGACCCAATGTCCAAGGCTTTGCCTTCCGCTTCGATGGCATAAAGCACACTGATGCGTTGTAATGCTTCCCAAGCCATGGGGCTCTTGTGCCCCTGAGGGTATTGGTTGGCTTGGTGCAAGTCGAAGAACTTGCGCCGCGCATGGGCAAAGCAGGCCAGCCCGATGCAGGCGCCGCTGTTGCCGGTGTCCGTGAACAGGGCTTTGTAACCGGCATAGTCGTCGACCATCAGGTGGCCTTTCCAACTTCCCAGAAACTGGCGGGCGTGTTCGCCGCCCCGGCCTTTTTGGTAGTCGAAGACGATCAGCTGCGACCCGGCCTCAGCCAGGTCGTTGCTGCGGTATGCCCAGAGATAGGCTTTCCGGGTTTTGCCGCTACCGGGGTCAAGTTGCGCCACCGGCGTTTCGTCGGCATGTAAGGTATTGCCTTGTAGCAGATGCCAAGTCAGACGATCCACTAACGGTTGCAGTGCCACACCGACGCGTCCGACCCAATCGGCCAGGGTTGACCGGGACAGAATGACGTTGTCACGGGCGGCGATTTGTTCGAGGCGATAGAGCGGCAAGTGGTCTTGGTATTTGCTGACCATGACCCAAGCCAGCAAACCGACCGCGGCCACTTGTGCCCCAGAGGGTATGCCGCCATCAATCACTGCTGGCGGAATGGGGGCTGCCGTGACGGTTTCGGCAGAAAATTGCTCCTGCATTTTCTGCACTTCCCACATCCCTGTGGGTCGCACGCACGGCGGGCATATTGGGGACGGATGTACCCGCAGGGCATAAATGGCGGTGGACAAAGAACTTGGCCGGTTCGGCATCCAGTTGTTCGGTAATGTCTTCACCGATTTTGACCAGATCCTTACCACAGCGGCCGCAGGTGCAGGATGCCGGCTCATGGCGGTGTTCGACACGGGGCAAATGGTCGGGTAAGGGTTGGCGACCGGCGCGGGGGCGCTTGGGTTTCACCACCGTGTCACGGGGCTGGTCGTCTTGAAGCTGTTCCACTTCCGCCTCAATGGCGGACAGGTCGGTGTTCCAGGTTTCCTCGAACACGTCGCGTTGCAGCGGCGGTAAGGTTTCGCTTTTGACGCCAAAGCGGATGCGCCGGATATGCGCGAGTTCATGGGTCAGGGCTTCGATTTTGAGGTCTTTGGCCTGGATGGCGGCGTCTTTGGCTTGGATTTGCGCGTCTTTGAGATGCAACAGCTCCGCATCATGTACAGCTTGGTCAAGCAACGCCCGGATCATGCCCGCCACTTGGCTTTTGGCAACGGGGTCGAGGTCTAAATTGTCCAGTTCGGCGAGTGGTTTCATAGGCCATATTACACCTAAATAAACGCCTGTATGCCTTGCCAATACTGGTTTTCCTTAATTTTTAGGTATGCTTTTTGGGTACAGGAACCGGCTTGTTCAGGCTTGCCAATGTGCCTGGGGAACCGCCGACAAACGCTGCCAATCCACCCCTGCCACCAGCCAGTGCCATTGCGCCTCCGTGACCGGGAAAACCGTGTCGCCCGCCGCCGGCCAGACGAAACCGCCCCGGTGCAGACGGCGCTGGCACAGCCAAACGCCGTCGCCTAAAGCGCCTACTGTTGGTGCCGTCCCACAGCAACAGCTTCAGGCGGTTGCCCGCCCGGTTGCGGAACACGAACGCGGAGCCAGCGCACGGCGGATGCCCCAACGCCTGCTGGACGATGGCCGACAGGCCGTCAGCGCCCTTGCGCATGTCCACGGGCGACACCGCCAGCCAAATGTGCGGCGGGCATGGAATCAGCCCAGGCATCGCCAAAGCTCCGCCAACCAAGCCGCCGATACGCCCGGCGGCAGCTCAAGCCAGTGGCCGCCCGCGTGCCGCAGCACCAAAGGTTCGGATGCCGGCACTTGGACTTGTACCGGAATGAGTGCCGGAGATACCGGTTGCCCCCGGCGATATTCACACAAACGTGTCCCAAAGGTTTTGGGGTTTAACTGCTGTTGCCGACAAAAATCCGCTTGCGCCAAACCGCTGGCCTGCCATGCTTCAATATGCCCAATCCACTTCTTTGATAATGCCATCGGTATTCCCCATCCAAAAGGACAAGGATGACAGTTCATATCGGGCTTGCGTAGGTGGGTGGGTTAGACGTTTACCGTGCCGCAGCACCAAAGGTTCGGATGTCGGCACTTGGACTTGTACCGGAATGAGTGCCGGAGATACCGGTTGCCCCCGGCGATATTCACACAAACGTGTCCCAAAGGTTTTGGGGTTTAACTGCTGTTGCCGGCAAAAATACGCTTGCGACAAACCGCAGGCCTGCCATGCTTCAATATGCCCAATCCACTTTTTTGATAATGCCATCGGTATTCCCAATCCAAAAGGACAAGGATGACAGGTCGTATCGGGTTTGCGTAGATGGGTGGGTTAGACGTTTACTCAGCATTTCCTTTTGGTCGATGAGATGATTGTTTTCGCGGAAAACATTACAGCTTATCGCCCCTAAAAATCCTAGGGGGCTTTGGTGTCGTTTGTTTAAACGTACCCAAAAACTACTAAGGAAAGAGCACGAAATAACTTAAGCATCTTATTTCCTCTCCTCTTAGGCATAAGGTTGGGATGAGGGATCTAATGATCAATTTATTTCGTGCATGTTTATAACTACCAGCCTAAACATACTTTCGCCAGACGATGGTGTTTTTTCAATTTGATAGGGATAACGTTGGCAGCTTGATAAAAGCTTTATCCTGACGATTGCGTGATTACTGTAATTGTTAAATTCTGGCTAGCCTTCGCTGTCTTGGTATGAAGTGTATAGCCTAGCTTGTATCAGCAGCATCAAAGCGGTTTCGAAGTCGTAGCTTTCGATTGCCCTTTCAAGAGCATCCGCATCTAGGTTAGGAATGCTCTGGAGCAGCGAGCGTTTCACACGTATACGGGCAATCACATCGGTGTCGCTGATGGACAGCAGGTTGCCGATCTCTTGGGCGAATGCTAGTGCCTCCGGCTCGGCGGTTGCGTTGTCGGTGGACACCGTGGGGGTCAATAGTGTTGGCTTAAAACCTGCGTGGTCAGGGGTGAAACCTGTGTTTTGGGTCGTTAAGTCAACAGTATGAGCCGTGGTGGCCGATTGCCCAATCCGTGGAACCGTTCCCCGGAAAGGCACGGCGGCGAAGGTTCTTTCCGGCAGGATGCGTTGCAGGACGTTGAAGCAAACGTCCGGCTCGATGGGTTTGGGCACCATGTCGTTCATCCCCGCCTTGATGCAGGCCATGCGATCTTCAGGGAAGACGCTGGCGGTCATCGCAACGATGGGCTTTTCGTGCCAGCCCGGCAAGGTACGGATCGCGCGAGTCGCCTCCAGTCCATCCATGTTCGGCATCTGGATGTCCATCAGGATCAGGTCATAATTGCCCGATCCGGCTTTCTCGACCGCCACCAAACCATCCTCGGCACTATCCACAGCAAACCCGAGCATGCTCAGCAACTCGCTCACCATGTCGAGATTGGCCTGGTTATCCTCCACCACCAGCACCCTCGCCCCGCCGAAATGTTGCCGCAAATACTCCTCCGCCGGGGACATGTGTCCGGCATGGAAAACGTGGTGGGTTTGCTCAGCGACATGGCCGAGCCAAGCGCTGAACCAGAACAGGCTACCTTTTCCATAAGTACTATCCATACCGACTTCTCCGCCCATCAGTTCCGCCAGATGGCGGGTGATGGCCAAGCCTAGCCCTGTGCCGCCGAAGCGGCGCGTAGTGTCGGCATCGGCCTGTTCGAAGCTGTGGAACAAGCGTGACTGTTGCTCGGGCAAGATGCCGATGCCGGTATCCTCGACCTCGAAACGCACCAGCGAGCGACCCGCTTGCGCGTCTAGTAGACGGGCGCGGAGCGTAATGCCGCCAATTTCGGTGAACTTCACGGCATTGCCCGCATAATTGAGGATAGCTTGGCGCAGACGGGTGGCGTCGCCATTCAGGTAGTCGGGTAAGCGCATGTCTAAATCGATTACCATGAACAGACCCTTGCTGGCGGCATGTGGCTTGAGCATGGACTGTATATTGTCGAACAGCTCGGACAGGCTGAAATCATGCGGGGTCAACTGTAGGCGACCAGCTTCGACACGGGAGATGTCGAGAATGTCGTTGATGATGGCCAGCAGATGCTTACCCGCAGCCTCGATCTTTTCGAGGCGGTCGTTCTGACTGGGGGTGAGCGCGTCTCGTTTCAGTAGGTAGGCAAAGCCCAGGATGGCGTTCATGGGCGTGCGGATCTCGTGGCTCATGTTGGCCAGGAAGGCACTTTTCGCCCGGCTGGCCGCGTCGGCCATCTCCTTGGCTTTGAATAGCGCGGCCTCGGTTTCTTTGATGGTGGTGATGTCCTGCAACACTAAAATAGCGTTCTGCGCCTGTACGCTATGAAAATGGTTGCCCACGGCGATGCCCAAGTAGCCCCAGCGCGGCCTGCCAGACTGGTGGAGGAATCGGATCTCGCCGCTGTATTCACGCTGCTCCCTGCTGCCCAGCCGTTGCAGCAGCGCGGCCACATCGTCTTGTTCCTCCGGGGCCAAGAGATTTTCGAGCTTAAGGCGTTTCAGCTCCTCTTCGGCATAGCCCGTGATCTCGCACAGCTTATGGTTGGCGCGAAGAATCCGTCCGTCGTAAAAATTGATTTGTGCATTGCCGCTCGCTGCCAGTTCGAATAGGGCGCGAAACTCCTGCTCCCGGGTCTTGATGAAGCGCTCGCGCTTGAAGGCGGGGGTGACGTCGAGAACCTGCACTAGGCAGTGGCGCTCCGAGCCATTGACATTCAGCGGGGTAATCTGCACCTGCTGCCGCATCGGGTCGCGCTGCCCCGCAACGGATTCTTCCAGGTAAAGGGGAAACAACGCTTGGTTGAGGCTCTGCGAAAGCAGCGAGGGAAAACCGTGCTTCAGGCAGGCCTGGATGGCTTGGTGCAGCCGATTATCGGCAATCTCAGGAAACAGATCGACTAGGCCGGCGCCCCGTGCCTGCGCCGCTGGGATGTCAGAGTACTGGGACATGCTCTGGCTCCAGAACACCACGCGTTCTTCCCGTGACAGGATCAACACCCCCGCGCCGGACTTGTCCAGCGCCATTTCCAGCAATCGGTGGTCAGTACCAGACATTGTAGTTTCCATGGGGGTCAACCGTTGTAGGCATCGATTAGGGCATGCACCCGCCGCCTGAAATCCTCCATGGCGGGGACATCCATCATGAAGGCAATGCGGCCTTGGATTTCCCGATGTTGCAGCGTGAAATTGATCACCAGCAACAGCACGATGCTGTCCTCGGCGGTCTCCCGGCCTAGGATGTCGCCCAAGAGGCCAACGTGACAGCGGGGCGGGGCGATCTGAAACTCAGCACCGAACATGTCGGCAATGGCCGCGACAGCGGCATTGAGCACGATGTTGCCGATTTCCTTTATCACATCTTCTTGCTCCTCGGCAAAGTCGGTGACGGAGTTCGCCGTGCCGGCCTCAGTACCGAGGATGGTGTTGACGACTGCTAAGGCTTTGTCCTCTTTGAACAACAACATGGCTTCGGAGTCGAAAATGCCGCCCACCCGCTGGGTCACGGCGCAGACCCGCTGCGATGCCCCGCCACCCTCCAGGCGCAGCATTTCATCGCGGGAGACGAAATCGAAAGATGGCACGTTGAGCGTCACTTCATCGCGCACCATCTGGTTCATGATGTCGGCGGCGGCCCCAATGGCGATGTTGAAGACCTCCGATAGCGCGTCATGCTCCGACGGCGTTAGGTTGATCAGTGCCTGCTCAGCCTTTGCCGGGGCCAGCCCTGCTACCCCGAGCACCTGCTCGACGGTTTCTTTCTTGATCGGCTTGCCGACAAAGCCCGCGCCCATCGCCTCAACGCGCCTGCGCACAGGGTCTTGGGTATTGGCGCTGACGATGACGATCTTGGCCAGCGGGGCGTGGCGTGGGCCTGAAGCAGCGGCACGAGTTCGAGGCCGCTGATGCCCGGCATGTTGATGTCGACGACGAACAGGCCGTAGTCCTTGATCTCGGCCATGACCAGCGCTTGCTCGGCACTGGCCGCCTCGTCCACGGGCCAAGCCGGGCAAAGGGTGTGCAAATGCGTGCGCAAGCCGGTGCGCGAGAGCTTGCTGTCGTCAATGAGTAGGACTGCCATCGGATCAGGGGAAGACATGTTCGCCGGGCCTCCATTCAACCATTATAAGTTTGGATCAGGGTCTGCACCCGCCGCCTGAATTCCTCCAGGGCGGGGATATCCATCATGAAGGCCAGGCGGCCGCCGATTTCCTGATGTTGCAGCCCGAAATTGATCACCAGCAACAGCACCAGGCTGTTGCCGGCGCTCGCTCGGCCCAAGATGTCGCCCAGGGCCCCGATGCGATAGCGGGGCGGAGCGATTTCGAACTCAGTGCCGAACATGTTGGCAATGGCCGCGACACAGGCATTGAGCACGATGTTGCCGATCTCCGTCATCACCTCTTCCTGGGTATCGGAAAAGTCGGTGACGGAGATCGCCTCGCCAGACTCCTCGCCGAGGATCGCCTGGATAACGGCGAAGGCCTTGTCCTCCCTGAACATCAGCATAGCCTCCGAGTCAAAAATCCCGCCCACCCGCTGGGTCACGGCACAGACCGGCTGGGCGGCCGAATCACCCTCCTGGCGCAGCATTTCATCGCGTTCGATGAAGTCGAAAGACGGCACATGCAGCGTCACCTCGTCATGCACCATCTGGCTCATGATATCGGCGGCGGCGCCGATGGCGATGTTGAAGACCTCCAGCATCGCGTCATGCTCTTCCGTGGATAAATCGAACGGCATACTCATTTGCCTTGCCTCTGCTTTATAAGATGGAGTTTAAGAATTAAAGCCCTATCATGCGGCAAAACCCGCCACTTCAAGCACTTGTTCAACGGTTTGTTTCTTGATCGGCTTGCCAACAAAGCCCACGCCCATCGCCTGCACCCGAGTGCGCACGGCATCCTGGGTATTCGCGCTCACCACGACAATCTTGGCCTGTGGCGCGCGGACCTGGAGCAACGGCACGAGTTCGAGGCCGCTGATGCCCGGCATGTTGATGTCAACGACGAACAGGCCGTAGTCTTTGATCTCGGACATGGCCAGTGCTTGGTCGGCATCGCCCGCCTCGTCAACACCCCAATCCGGACGCAGGGCCCGGAAATGGGTACGTAAGCCGGTGCGGGAAAGCTGGCTGTCGTCAATGAGCAGAACGGTGATGGGGGCGTTTGAAGGCATGTATAGCTACGTAAAAATAGTTTTGATGGCTTTAAAGTAGCATATAACTGGCAGTTGGTCACCCGCAAGATAAAAGACAAAATTTCTGTCAAGTGCGAGATTTATCCAATTGAGATATTTGCCGGGTACGGTTCCAGTGGATGATAATCTCAGGCTACGCAATATTGCCGGAAGCTGATAATTCTGCGATCATGGATAACAAGGTTTTGGCACTATCTCAACGAGGCAATCAACATGGCTATTGTAAAAAAAACGGGTTCGATTCAAGCGGCACGCGGAAAAGAAATTCACTCCGAGCGTACACATTTTGAAGAAACAGGAGGCGGGGCGGCGGAACAGCATGGCGGCCACCGCCAGGTCGAGCAGGAACGGCGCCGGGCACGCACCCTGGCCAAGCAGCAGCAGGCCTCGGAACGCATCGCCGCAGCCACCTCGCAGTTGGCCAGTGGCATCAACCAGGCCGCCTCGGCGGTAGAAGAACTCCGGCGCTCCATGGAGCAAATTTCGGCGGGCGCGGAAGAGGCCGCTGGGGCGGCGCAGGAATCGCTACGTGCGGTCAGCATCAGTAGCGACAATATCAAGAGCCAGACGGAAGCCGCTGAGTTGTCCCTGGGCAAGACCGAAAACCTGCGGAAACTGGTGCTTTCGGTGAGCAGCGCCATCACAAGCACCGTCGAGGGTGTCATCGCCGCGGCCGAGCGGCAGGCCACCTCGGTGACTATGGTGGCAGAACTCGAAAAGCACGCACGGGAGATCGGCGAGATTGTCAAGGCCGTGGTGCGCATTGCCGACCAGACCAATCTGCTCGCCCTGAATGCCGCCATCGAGGCGGCCAGCGCCGGACAGCACGGCAAGGGTTTTGCGGTGGTCGCCGATGAGGTGCGTGCGCTGGCGGAAACCTCAGAGAAGAGCGCAACTGAGATTTCCGGTTTGGTGGAGCAGATTCAGACGGAAGTGCAGGTGATTGCGGACGGCATCAAGCAATCGGCCGCGAGCATCAAGAGCGAGGTGGAAAAGGGCAAGACCGTCGCCGTCCAACTCGAGAAAGTACGCGCCGATCTGGACGCGATCAACCGTGGTGCCAATCAGATTCTGACTACGGCGCAACAGGCCGGTCAGGCCGCTAGGGATGCCCAGAAGGGTGCGGAGGACATCGCCGCCGCCGCCGAGGAGCAGAGCGCCGCCTGCGAGGAATCGGTCAAAGTGCTGGCGGAACAGACCCAGGCCCTGGCCCAGTCCGAACAGGCCGCCCAAGAACTGGCCGATTTGGCGGATGACCTGCGTACTAGCACGGATATTGGCAAAAGCGCCGAAGAGGTGGCCGCCGCCGCCGAGGAATTGTCGGCCTCGGTGCAGGAAATCAACCGGGCCGCAACCCAGATCGCCACGGCCCTGGGGCAAATCCAGGGCAGCACCGCGCAGCAGGCCTCGGCCTCTGAAGAATCCAGCGCCGCGATCGTGCAGATCGAGAAATCGGCCACTATCGCCCAGCAAAGGAGCCAGGAGGCGGTGGCCTACAGCGAGGGCATGGCCAAGACGCTGGGCGAAAACAAGGCAGCCGTCGAAGAACTGATGACCGGGATCACCAAGGCGCTGGACGAAACCCGCAAGAGCTCCGCGCAGATCAATGCCCTCGAAAAAGTGGCGCGGCGCATCGACAAAATCGTCAACACCATCAGCACCGTGGCTATCCAAACCAGCATGTTGGCGGTCAGTGGTTCCATCGAAGCCGCCCGCGCCGGCGAATTCGGCAAGGGCTTTGTGGTGGTGTCCACTGACATCCGCAACCTGGCCAGCGACTCGGCCGAGAATTCCGACCGCATCAAGGATACGGTGAAGGCCGTGCAGGATCAGATCGCCATCGTCCAGGGCGATTTGCTGGACATCGCCCAGAGTGCCGCAGCCGTGGTCGAGAAGACCCGCGCCAATGCCGCCAATCTGGTGACCGTTGAAACCGAGATGGTGGAGGTGCTCAAGGGCAACGAGCAGATTCTGGCCAGCGCCCAGGAAATCGCCGCCGCCACCGTTCAGGTGAAGAAAGGGGTCGAGCAGATCGCCTCCAGCGCCGCCGAGACGGAGCAGGCCGCCACCCAGGCCGCGACCGCCGCCGAACAGCAATCCAAGGGCACGGAAGACTTGGCGGCCGCCGTTGAGGAAATTGCCTCGCTGGCGGATGAACTACAGAGTTCCTGAAACGTGCGGCCTTGGAGAGGTATCAAATGACTACGGAAATACAAGATCACGAGGCTGATGACTCCACTTCCCTCCAGCACGTCATTTTCGGCGTGGGGAGAGAACTGTTCGCGGTGGCTATGTCGCCGCTGAAGGAAATCATCCGCCTACCCCGGATCGTCCAGGTCCCCCTGGCTCCTCCCGCGTTGGAGGGCTTGATCAATCTGCGAGGGCAGGTGCTGCCCATCATCAATCTGCGCCGGGTGTTTGGTTTCGAGGATCAGGGCCACGATGAGGCCACCCGTGTGCTGGTCCTTAATGTAGGCACACCCGTGGGCTTTGTTGTTGACAAGGTACATCGGGTACTGGCGGTGCATCCGGGCCAGATCGAAAAACACCACGGCATGGAGGTCGGGGTGGACAGCGAATATCTGGAGGGTGTCATCAAGGATGCCCAGCCCTACGACATGCTGATGCTGCTCGACTTTGCGAAGTTGCTGCATGGCGAGTTGGCGGCCCTGGCCCGCGCCGGCGAGGCAATGGCTGCCACGGCCATGGCTGAAGTGGGGCAACAGGAGGCGCATGAGAAGGAGGCCACCGGGGTTATCCAGCTGGTCAGCTTCTCCGTTGACAGCCAGGAATACGCGATCCCGATTGGCCACGTAAAGGAGATCGTGCAGGTTCCCGAGCACATCATCCAAGTCCCCAAGGCTCAGGCCCATCTGCTCGGCATTGTCAACCTGCGCGGCCACCTGCTGCCGCTAGTCAGCCTGCGCCAGTTGTTTGGCATGGCGGACAGCGGCCAGTTGAACGAGCACAAGCGCATCGTCGTGACCGCCTTTGAACTGGAGGGCGAGCGCATGCGAGTTGGCTTGGTCACCGACAGCGTGCGCGAGGTGTTGCGTGTGCCCCTCGACCAGATGGAAGACATGCCCGCCTTATTGCGTCGTAACAAGGAATTGAACGAGATCAGCACCGTCTGCCGCCTGGACGATGGCAATCGTTTGGTCGCCGTGCTCTCGGTGGAGAAAATGTTTGCCCATCATGTGATCCTCGATGCCGTAAAAACTGCACAGACTATGGAAAAGGAGCTGGACATGACCGAATCGACAGTAGCTGGGGATGAAGAGCAACTCGTGGTGTTCCGCATCCTGGATGAGGAATATGGCGTGCCCATCGCCGCCGTCAAGGAAATCGTGCGGGTGCCGGAACATCTTACCCACGTCCCCAAGGCGCCGGACTTCATCGAAGGCATCATCAACCTGCGCGGCACGGTGTTGCCGGTGGTGGACGAAAGGCGCCGCTTAGGTCTGCCCCACATGCAGGCCAACGAACGTCAGCGCATCATGGTGTTTCTGGTCGGCGGTATCCGCACTGGCTTCATCGTTGATTCGGTGACTGAGGTCTTGCGTATCGCCCGTGCCGACATCAAGGAACTGCCCGACCTGTCGCACGAGCATGGCCGACTGATTCCCCGTGTGGTCAACTTGGAGGCCCAGGAACGCATGATCCTGCTCCTCGACGTGGAGCAGTTGCTCGAAACCCACGAAGTCCACGCCATTACAGCAGCGATGGGCAATTCATAAACCCTGACTGGCCCGATTATGATCAAACTGCTGGTGGTCGATGACTCGGCGCTGATGCGCAAGCAGATGCGGCGCATCTTCGAAGCGGAAGCCGATTTCGCACTGGAAACCTGCAAGAACGGCGCCGAGGCTCTAGTCATGCTGGAGCAGTTTCGCCCCGATGTCATCGCGCTGGATATCAACATGCCGGAGATGGATGGGCTGACTGCCCTCAGTCACATCATGGTAAGGCGACCGACGCCGGTGGTCATGGTCTCCTCGCTCACCACCAAGGGGGCGATGGCGACCCTGGAAGCACTGGCGCTGGGGGCGGTGGATTTCGTCACCAAACCTGGCGGCACCATCTCCCTTAGCATCGACGAGATGCGCCAGGAGGTCGTGGCCAAGATCCGTGCCGCCGTCGGTGTCCGGCTGCGCAACCGTTCGCGCGTCATCGCGCAGCTGCACCAGGAGCGTAAGCCTCCTCCGCCCCAGTTGGCAACGACTCGGGACGGTGTGGTCTTGATCGGCATATCCACCGGCGGGCCGCGCACCCTCGAGGATGTCTTGCCGCAGTTGCCGGAGAATTTCCCTTGGCCGGTGGTGGTGGCGCAGCACATGCCCGCCAGCTTCACCGGGCCTTTCGCCAACCGCATGGGCCAGTTGTGCGCCTTGCCGGTGGTGGAGGTGGTCAACCCTACACCGCTACAGGGCGGGACGATTTATATCGGTCACGGCGGCGCGGATCTGGTTTTCGTGCGGCGTCTGCGCAACATCAGTTTGATGTCCAAGCCGGAGAGCCTCAGGTATCTTTGGCACCCGTCCGTGGATCTGATGGTCGATAGCGCCCTGGAGTACTTTCCCGCGCCCAACGTCATTGGTGTGCTGATGACGGGCATGGGTTATGATGGCGCGGCGAGCATGGCCCGCTTGCATGAAACGGGCGGTCGCACCATCGCGGAAGCGGAAGAAACTTGCGCCGTGTTTGGTATGCCCGCAGAACTGATCGCCCGCAACGGCGCCACGGTAGTCTTACCCAGCCACGTCGTGGCCGGCAAATTAGTGCAATGGGTGCGCGGGATAAACGCCCGCGACCAGAAAATGGAGGTGTAACATGGGACTGATCAAATCGATGCCCATCGAGACGGGGCAGCAGCATGAGGAGCTTAGCTTTATCCAGTTGTCAGAAATCTTTCTCGGTGATGCCCAACCCGATCACCGCCGCCGCGCCGCCCTGGAACTGGGGAGCTTTCCTGAGGCGGTGGCGATGCTGTGCGCTAGGCTGCCCAATGAGCAGGATGCTTCCGTGGTGGTGGCGATCTTCACGGCCTTGATCCGGCAGCGGGGGCACGAGGTGGTGCAGGGGTTGGCGCCCTATCTACGTAGCGAGGATGCCGCCCTCCGCAACCAAACGGTGGATGCCTTGCAGGCCATGCCGGACGATGTCGGGCCTTATATGGATATGCTGGTGGAGGACGGGGATCCTGATGTGCGCATTTTTGCCATCAACATCATCGGCAACCTGCATCATCCGATGGCCCATGTCTGGCTACAACGGGTCATTGAGCAAGATGAGAACCCGAACGTGTGCGCCACGGCCGTGGATGTCTTGGCCGAAATCGGCGATCAGAGCCAGGTGCCGGCCCTGCAAGCCCTGCCCGGCCGCTTCGGCGATGAGCCCTTCCTGCGCTTCGCGGTGGACACCGCGATCCAGAGAATACACGGCGACCAGAGGTAGGCGGGATGTCCGACTCAGGCAATGGCTACTTGCCAGTCATCACGCCGGAACAGTTTCTCAAGTTCCGTGATTTCTATTACCGGAAAACCGGCACCTATTTTGATGAAAGCAAGCGCTATTTCGTTGACAAGCGCCTGCTGGAGCGCATTATGTCCACCGAATGCGAAGGCTTCCGCGATTATTTCGTGATGCTGCGTTTTGAGACCGGTGGTCAGGAATTGCAGAAACTTATCAACCTGATGACCGTCAACGAAACCTATTTCTTTCGCGAGGAGTATCAGTTCAAGTGCTTGGTCAACTCCCTGTTGCCCGAACTCGTCAAGTGGCGCACCAAAGGGGAGTTGCTGCGCGTCTGGTCGATGCCCTGCTCCACTGGGGAAGAGCCTTATTCCATTGCCATCTATCTGCTGGAGCACTGGCCCGACATTGACCGCTATGACATCGAGATCATGGCCTCGGATATCGACACTAATGCCTTGGCCGCTGCCCAGGCCGGCGAGTATCAGTACCGCGCCGTGGCACAATTGCCGGTCCATCTCCTGTCAAAGTATTTCATCGACATGGGCGACAACCGTTATATCGTCAAAAAGGACATCCGGGACTCCATCACCTTCAACCAAGCCAATGTGGTCGATTATCTGGACATGCGCCATTTCCGTGACCTTGACATCATTTTTTGCCGTAACCTGCTAATTTACTTCGATGACACATCACGTCGACTGGCGGCCGAAGCGCTCTATGACGCGCTCCGCCCCGGCGGCTTCATCTGCCTTGGCCACTCGGAGAGCATGAGCCGCATCACTCCCCTGTTTGAAGTGTGCAAGTTCCCCGATGCCATTGTGTACCAGAAACCTAGGAGAACATCGTGAAACGGGTCTTGATCATTGACGACGCCGCCACCGTCCGGCTTTACCATCGCACGATCCTCGAACCGCTGGGTTTCGAGGTCGAAGAGGCGGCTAATGGCTATGAGGCACTGGAAAAGATCACCTCACGCCCGTTCGATCTACTGTTGCTGGACGTGAACATGCCGGTGATGGACGGCTAC
The DNA here is from genome assembly GCA_964488825.1 of uncultured Methyloversatilis sp. Lineage (GTDB taxonomy): Bacteria > Pseudomonadota > Gammaproteobacteria > Burkholderiales > Rhodocyclaceae > Sulfuricystis. The sequence goes on from CAZAWN010000020.1 coordinate 17,424, forward strand.
ACCTTTTTGAAGTCCCTGCGCCAAGGCGATGACGTGCAAAACGACATACCGACCATCATGATCAGCACCGAATCGGAAGCACGTGATGCCCACGCGGCCTATCTGGTGGGTGCCAATCTTTATTTGAACAAGCCCCTCAAGCCGCAGGTGCTGGTGCTCTATGCTCGTTTACTGACTGGCGAGGCCTTGAAATGACCCCGTTACTTGAACTCTTCATCTCGGAAAGCCGGGAATTACTGGAAAGCGCTAGCAAGGCTTTGCTGGCTCTAGAGCGCGACCCTTCCGACGCGGAAAACCTCAACCGGGTCTTCAGGGCAACGCATACTCTCAAGAGCTCGGCGGCCATGTTCGACTTCGACCCCATGCGCGAGCTGATGCATGCCGCAGAGGACTTGCTGGACAGGCTGCGCGGGGGGGAGTTCGAGCTGGACGCAAAAATGACCGATCGGCTGCTCGATGCGCTGGATATGGCGGGCCAATGGGTTGACCATGTGGAAGGCCACGAGAACCTGCCCGATGGCGCTGCGGACGCGGCGCACGATCTGGTCGATTATTTGAGGCAACGGCACGGCGCGGCATCTGTGCGGAAAACCCCGGTGGCCTCTCCAGGGCCGGCCAAGGCGAAGCCAGAAACGTCCGTGCGAAATGCTTTGGTTGCCTTGCCCGGACAACAGCCGGGCGAATCAAAACAGAGCGTGTCGGATCAGACCCCGCAGGGCAAAACTTTCGTCATGGAGACGCTGGCATTCCTGAGAAATGACCAGCGCCGGGAACTTTTCCGCAATGTGGCGGCGACCGGTCAGCCGTTCGTGCTGTTACGCTATACGCCTGAGCCGCGCTGCTTCTTCGCCAACAACGATCCCTTCGAATTCATGCGCCGCTTGCCCGGACTGCTGCTGCTGCATGTCGAAACGCCGAAATCCTGGCCGTTACTGGGGGAACTGGATCCCTACGATTGCCGCCTCAGCTTCGTGGCGGTCAGCAGCGAAGCCCTGGAAGCCGTCCGTAACTATCTGCAAGGCGTGATCCAGCAGGTGCTTGTCGAGTCCTGCGATGCCCTAAAGCTTGTTTATGTGGGTGAAGACCATGGCCCTGTCCAGGGCGATGCAGCATTGGCCGAGGCCCTTGCGGCCGCGTTGCGCGATGGCGGCACACAGGCACTGATGGAGGAAGCGGTGCGCCAGCTTTCGGCGCCGACACGTCTGCCCTGGCAAGCATTGATGCTCAGCTGGCTGCTGGTCGTGGCTAAGTCCCCTCTGGCGACCCCTGAGGTCTTGCAAGCGTTGATCGCATCGCTAGCCACGGGAACACCCCCTGTTTGGCATGCCGAACCGGCTCGGGCTGAGATGTCGGCGGAAGCCGTGTCGTCCCGCCTCGCTGATGATGTGCAGACACCGTCTGCAACGCCAGTTGGCCCGTCACCGGAAGCGCAACAGGCCTTCCGCGAGGTCATCCAGGTGCAGATGGCGCTACTGGATCTTTCCAGCGAGCCCTCGCTTTGGCGCGGTATCCAGCGTTCCGCGACACAAACGGCCTGCAATGCCCTGGCGGCCATGGAGCGTGTGGTCGAAACGCCAGGTCTCCATGCCGCCCTCGAACAAGCCATTGCCCAGCACAGCAGCAAACCCCTGCACGAAGCCTTGCAGCGCCTGATTACCAACGAGGGTGCCGGAATGGGCGCGGCGGCTCCGGTAGCGGCACACATACCTATCCCTGCCGCTCCGACCGCCCCGACCGTCGAACTGACACACCCAGTGGAAGACAGAGCGCCCGTTCAGGCCAAGACCCTGAAGGTGGATCAGGCTCGCATCGATAATCTGATGGAACTGATCGGCGAACTGATCGTCGCCAAGAACGGTTTGCAATACCTCTCCCAGCAAGCGGAGCGGGTGCATGGCAATCGGACGCTGTCCAAGGAGATCAAAGAACATCATGGGGCCATCGAACATATCGCCGAGGCCATGCAACGGGCCATTATGCATGTGCGGATGCTGCCGCTGTCCCAAGTTATGCAGCGGCTACCGCGCGTAGTCCGTGACATCAGCCACGAATTGGGCAAGCAGGTTGAACTGGTCATGGAAGGCGAGGAGACCGAAGCAGACAAAAATGTGATCGAACACCTGCTGGAGCCGCTGGTCCATCTGGTGCGCAACAGCATCGACCACGGCCTAGAGCCACCTGAAATGCGGCGTAAAGTCGGCAAACCCGCAGTCGGCAGGCTAGGTATCCGCGCCTGGCAGGAGGGTGAAAACCTGTTTCTGGAAGTGCGCGATGACGGACGCGGCATCGACGCCGAGCGGGTACGCGAGCGAATGCGGAAGATGGAGTTGCTGGAGCCGGAAAGGATCGCCGCGCTTTCCGATGACGAGGTGATCCAGTATTGTTTTGCGGCGGGCCTGAGCACGGCCGACAAAGTCTCCGCTGTTTCTGGACGCGGTGTGGGCATGGACGTGGTCCAGAGCACGCTGGATCGATTGGGAGGCCGGGTTGTCTTGCAAAGCCGCCCGGGTGAGGGGACGGCCACGATCTTGGTCATGCCCTTGTCCGCCGCAGTGACGCGGGTTATGACCTTCGAGGTGCAGGGCCGGCAGTTCGGCCTGCCGATTGACAGCGTGGTGGAAACCCAGCGTATTGATACGCATCAGGTGCAATACCTCAAGCAAAGCGCCACCTTCCCCTGGCGGGGACGGACGCTGCCCTTGCTTTTCCTGAGCGATTTGCTGGAATTGGAAACCAGCCTGGACGGGATAGCGGCGAAGCGAAACGACATCGCCGTGCTGGTCGTCAAGCACGCCGCCGAGCGGGTCGGCCTCGTGGTGGACCGCTTTTTGGGGGGAATGGAATTGATCGTCAGGCCTCTGGACGGGGTGTTGGCCAAGCTTGATGCTTACTCGGGCACGGCGTTGCTGGGCGACGGTTCCGTGTTGTTGGTGCTTAATTTGCGGGGGTTGCTGTAATGGCGTTACGTTTTACTAAGCAAGTGGCTTACCTGGAAGACAGTTGCGGCTTGGACGAGGCCGAGCCGTTGCTGGAATGGCTGCTGGAACACCCTTCGGGTAAGGTGAACCTTAAGACCTGTCGCGGCCTGCATACCGCCGTGTTGCAGGTGTTGCTGGCCGCCGCGCCGACCGTCACGGTCAAACCCGTGGACGAGGAATTCGCCCGCTGGCTACCGGCTCCCTTGGGGAAGGGTTGAACCGTGTCCGGCCCGATCGTTCTGTTATCGTGTCCTGACTATCCTGCCGAGGCTCCCTCGGGCTCACTGTGCTAGGGAGGCATCAGGCTGATATACTTTAAACGGTCAAGTTTTCGGTTTTTGGAGCGCGGCCATCTTGGCCGCAACCTGCGGGCAGGATGCCCGCGCTCCCTCCCACTAAAAACCGAAAATTTGGCCGTTCACAGTATATACTGTGAATAACATTCCATAGCCGAGTCCCCCCCTATGTTACCTACTTTGTTGATCGTCGATGACGAGCCGGTGAATCTGGCCATGCTCACGGAAATCCTACGTCCGCATTATCACGTCAGGGCCGCGACTTCCGGTCTGCGTGCGTTGGATGCGGCGAGATCGGAACCCCGTCCCCAGCTCATTCTACTTGATGTGATGATGCCCGGGATGGATGGTTATGCCGTCCTTACCGAACTCCATGCCGACCCGGAAACCAAAGCAATCCCGGTCATCTTTGTCACAGCCCTGAACGATGCCGTTAATGAAGAACGCGGCCTGAAGTTCGGGGCCGTGGATTACATCACTAAGCCTGTCAGCCCCGCCATTGTGTTGGCTAGGGTGGCTGTGCATCTGGAGTTAAAGCAAGTCCGCGACCAGCTGATCACCCAGAACACCTCGCTCGAAGCCGAGGTAGATCGCCGGATGGCTGAAAACCTGCTTATCCAAGATGCCAGCATCCTCGCCCTGGGTTATCTCGCCGAGACCCGCGACTTGGAGACGGGCAACCACATCCGCCGCACCCAGCTTTTCGTGCGCACCCTGGCGGTGCGGTTGGCCGAACATCCCCGTTTCGCCGCCCAACTGGATGAGCAGCGGATTCGACTGCTGACCAAGTCGGCCCCCTTGCACGACATCGGCAAGGTGGGCATTCCGGATGCCGTGCTGCTCAAGCCCGGGCCGCTCACTACGGAGGAGTGGGCCATCATGAAAACCCACGCCATCCTGGGCTGGGAAGCCATCAAGAAAACCGAGGCGGCACTGCGGCAACCGATACCGTTTTTGGCCACGGCCAAGGAGATTGCCCGCTGGCACCATGAGCGTTGGGACGGCAAGGGTTATCCAGACGGTTTGGCCGGAGAAGCCATTCCGCTGTCCGCCCGACTGATGGCGTTGGCCGATGTCTACGATGCCATCACCTCCAGGCGGGTCTACAAGCCTGCCTGTTCCTTCGTGGAGGCAAGGCAGATCATTGAACAAGAACGCGGACAGCATTTCGACCCCGATGTGGTGGATGCCTTCCTAGATACCACTGATGAATTCCTGGCGATATCCAAACTGGTCGACCAGGCATGAGGCTATCCTGTCTTTGCATCGTGCACATCGGTGTGAGGCTTTCTCTCGGCAATGCATCCACATCAAGAGGAAGTGGACATGAAGAAAGATGAAGCAACAACGGCAGACAACGAGATTTTAGACCGCAAACAACTGGAGGAGGCGCTCCACGAAAGCGAAGCCCATCTGCGCCAACTTGGCGACAATCTGCCGGACAGCTACCTCTTTCAGTACGCCTACCTGCCCGATAACCAAACTCGTTTCTTGTATGTCAGCGCGGGTGTAGAACAGGTGCACGGACTCAACGTCGCACAGGTGCTGGCCGATTCGTCCTGCGTTTTTTCGCAAATGCACCCCGACGACGTTCCCCGCTTTCAAGCCAATGTAACGGCGAGTCGGGAGACGCTAGACCGATTCGAGATCGAACTTCGCTTCCGTAATACTGGGCAGGATTGGCGCTGGCTGGTATGGCGCGCGCATCCGCAACGCCTCGAAGACGGCACCGTGGTCTGGGATGGGCTGGCCACCGATACGACCGAGCGCCGACTGGGCGAAGAACTCGCCCGCCTACAGGCCCGTCGGGCCGCTGCGCTGCTCGAACTGCCTAGGCTGGCTGAGACGCTATCCGAGGCCGAGTTCATGCAGCGTGGCCAGGAGTTCGCGGAAGACCTGACCGGTAGTTGCATTGCCTTCATCCATTTCGTGAATGCCGACAATGAGAGCATCGAACTGGTCAATTGGTCGCGGCGCACGCTTGACACGTATTGCCATGCGGCCCATGACAAGCACTATCCGATCAGTCAGGCTGGCATCTGGGCTGATGCCTTCCGCGAACGCAAACCAGCCTGCTTCAACGACTATGCCGCCTATCCGGCCAAGCACGGCCTTCCAGAAGGTCATGCCTCTCTGGAGCGACTGATTTCCGTCCCGGTTATTGAGAACGACCGGGTGGTCATGCTCACCGGAGTCGGCAACAAGGCCGAGGACTATACGGGGCAAGATATTGAGACCGTCCAGTTGCTCTCCAACGAGATCTGGCGGATCGTCCAGTGCCGACGCGCCGAACTCGCTTTGCGCGAGAGCCAGGCCCATCTGGCCAGCGTGTTGCGGGCCGCTCCTGTGGGGATCGCGACTGGCAAAGGCAGGGTGATGATCGATGTCAATGACACCTATGCCAGCCTGTGCGGCTACCGGCGGGAGGAACTGATCGGCCAGCCGACCCGGATGATGTATGCCAGCGAAAAAGAATATGAGTTGGTCGGACGCGAGCTGTATCGGCAGATCGAGGCCAGTGGCGCGGGCCAACTGGAGACACGCTTCCGGCACAAGGATGGACATATTCTGGACGTACTGATTTCCGGCGCCCTCAGCGATCCGGCCGACCCCGAAACGGGCGTGACGGTCTGCTATCTGGACATCACCGAGAACAAACGCATGGGCGCGGAACTCGAATCCCACCGCCATCACCTGGAGGCTCTGGTGGCGGAACGTACCGGACAACTCGGCGTGGCGCTGGTGCAGGCCCAGGCCGCCAGCCGCGCCAAGGCGGCCTTCCTGGCCAATATGAGCCACGAGATCCGCACCCCGATGAACGCCATCATGGGGATGACCCACCTACTGCTGCGCGATGGCCACACCGAGGAACAACACCGACAGCTGACCCAGATCGATGTCGCCTCCCGCCACTTGCTGGATTTGATCAATGACATCCTCGACCTCTCGAAGATCGAGGCGGGCAAACTCAAGCTTGACCAGCAACCGCTGAATATCCCCAGTCTGATGGAAGAAGTCCGCAGCCTGATGGGTATGCAGGCACGCGTCAAGCATTTGGAATTGCAGGTCACGGCACCGGCCTTGGGGATGTTCTTGGGCGATCCGGTGCGGCTCAAGCAGGCCTTGATCAACCTAATAGGCAATGCCATCAAGTTCACCGAAAAGGGCTCGGTCACCGTGCAGGTCGAGATCGTGAACCAGAGCCCGCAAACTGACAGCCAAACCACCCAGTTGCGTTTTACCGTGAGCGATACCGGTATCGGTATTGCCCCCGAAGACCTGCCGCTATTGTTCCAGCCGTTCGAACAGCTCGATGCCGGAACGGCCCGCAAGTTTGGCGGCTGCGGGCTCGGCTTGGCTATCACCCACCACTTGGTTGGCCTAATGGGGGGTGAATGTGGCGTGGAAAGCACCCTAGGGCAAGGCAGCACTTTCTGGTTTACAGTGCGGTTGGTTGCCCTAGAACTAGGCCAAATGCCACAGCATCGGCCCGATTCCAAAGTAGCCAGCAACGATTGGCCGGAAGAGTTGGTCCAAAGCCGCGCAGGAGCACGTATCCTGCTGGTGGAAGACGACCCGACCAACCGGGAAATCACCATCGGCATCCTCGAACCCATCGGCTTGACCATAGATTCGGCCGAGAACGGTCAGGAGGCCGTGCGCAAACTGGAGGCAGGAATGGCCTACGACCTGATCTTCATGGACATGCAGATGCCCGTGATGGGTGGCCTGGAGGCCACGCGGCAAATCCGGTCCCTGCCCAGTGGCCGGGACTTGCCGATCCTAGCGCTGACCGCCAACGTTTTCACCACCGACCGGGCGGCCTGTCTCGAGGCCGGCATGAACGATTTCATCGCCAAACCAGTGGAGCCCAAGCGCCTGTTCGAAGTTCTGCTGGCCTGGTTGCCGACGCGTGAGGTGCCGATCAGCATGGCGGCAGAAACAGCCGCCGATGGCGATGCGGCTGACCAACAGGCCAGACAGTGGGCTGCGGCGCATCTTGCCGCGTTTCAAGGCGAGGCTCTCGTTCGGGCATTGGCAATCATGCGCCATGACATCGGGCATTATACCCGCTTGCTGTGCCAGTTTGCCGCCCGTAACGAGGACGTGCTGGCTAATCTCCAGACCCACGTCGCTGACAGTGCCTTCGAGGAGGCCCGAACCCGCGCCCACGCCCTTAAGGGTGCTGCTGGCAGCCTGGGTCTGACAGCCTTGCAGTCCGCAGCGGCAACGGTCGAAGGCTTGCTCAAGGGCATGGCCAAGACTGCTGAGGACGATTCGGCTTTGCCGATCGCCCTAGCCGAACTGGCGATTCAACTGGAACATCTAAAGGCCGCAGTGGCGGGTCTTTCGAGCCCAGAACCGCTGACATCGACTGGAACCATCGACTCGGCCAGACTGGACGAGATCGACAGGATGCTGAGCCGGGACGACACTGAGGCCATCGAGGCCGTGCATGCCGAAGAAGGCGCACTGCGTGGACTGCTAGGTGTGCAGTGGCAAGCTTTCAGCGAGCAGATCGAAGGCTTCAATTTTCAGGCGGCACAAGACATCCTTGCCTCGGCCTGGAAAGCGGGGCAGGGATGATAGTGAAAATGGCTGACTTAAAAAGACAATCGTTGAAAAGAACATTGCAACACCCAGCCCAATAAATCCAAGAAAAATAAAAAATCCCCCATTCCCCCCACCCGCAATCTTAAACGCCCCCGCCCCCGTATCAACATCAGTGATGATATAGCCCGCGCCCGTCCAGCCCGGCACGCTGACCTTGTCGGCGTGGGTGATGACTTCCTTGCCTGCGTTGAGGGCGTTTCTGATGTCAGTCATCGTATCACTGTCATGATGGATGTTGCCCAGCATGGCGGATTGGTTGGCGGGGGTGATGTGGTAGATGCGTTGCCCTGCCGCGCTGGCTTTCTGGATGGCCTTGACGGCGGAAATGGCCTCGCCGGGGTTTTGGGCGTTGGTGAACATCTGCTCCGGTACGGCGTGTTCCAGCGCGGAGCTTAGGATGCCAGTTTGCAGGGTATATTGTTTTTTCTTGGCGGCATCGCCGTCGTTGCTGGCGGTGACGCTGACCATCGGGATGTCCAGGGCGATGCCGCCGGGTTGGATGCTTTTCGGGAAGCCGAAGAAGTAACTGACCTTGGGTTCATAGCCGAACGTGCCGATGCCCGCCGCCAAGGTGTAATGGGCATCCGCCTGTAGCCCCATCAGGTGGCTGAGCGCGGTCAGTTGCGCGTAATAGCCCAATCCCCCGGCATGGAACAGGTCGCCCAACAGGTCTTCACGCCCCAAGGCGGCGATTTGGGTCTGGTCGGCGCTTTCCAGCACGGTTTTGGTGTGTTCCAGTTGGGCTTTTTACAGTAAGAGGATACCGTACAGCGTACCTTCTTACTGGCTATTTTTTCTGGGATTCAGGCTTAAATAACGAAATTAGTTCGGAAATAATAAAGGAAATTAATTCTGAAAGTGCTAAGCTTGCGAAAGCCCCATAAAATAAGTCAATAAATTTATCTAATTGGCAACCCTTAATCATATCTGTTAGCAAGCATATAACCAGTACAGAAAAACATGAGAGGATTGGCGTTATTTGTCGGTATTGTGGATGTGATATTATTTGTACAAAGACACCGATAATAAAAGCACCAAATCCTCTTGCTTTTACGATACCTCCGATATCAAACAGCTCAAGCAACCATATTAAACAATTTACCCCAATAAAAGCTGAAACTACAATCCACCCCCAAATAAAACCATACCTTATCATTACTAACAATCCTCAATTGCGTGGTTAATCGCTATAAACCTTAAGGTATAAAGTGTTATAACAACCTACGAGTTCCCTGTTGTTAGTGTTACGGGTTCATTTGCTTTTTTTGGTTGCCTTAAATAGCCAAAACAATATTCCAATGAATGCCAGTGACACTATAAAAAACCATCACCCCAATCACCGAATAGACGACGTGCGGCTATCATTGAAATAATTAATGCCGAGTTAAAAATTATTTTTAATATTAATCTGTTACGCATTGCCTAGCTGAATAATTGGAAATATTATTTCGCAAAAATTATCCAAAAACTATAAAACATCAAAGAAATCGCAGCCATTATTTGTAATAAAAAACTTAATCGCAAAATTGCCCCTTTAAGCGTTCTTTCTTTGGTAGTGGTATCGGACTAACTGATAGCTTAAAATCCGTGCCCCTTACTTTAAG
>CAZAWN010000021.1:0-25382 GCA_964488825.1 uncultured Methyloversatilis sp.
TGGGTGGGGTCGCCAACCAGCGGGAACTGGGCCTTGCCGACCGCCGGGGAGGTCTCGTGCCAGACCTTGTGCGAGAAGTGGGTGTCGGTGGTGACGATGTACACCTCGGCGCCGGCCTTCTGGAATTCGGCGTAGTTGTCGGCGGCATCCTCGATTTCGGTCGGGCAGTTGAAGGTGAACGCGGCCGGCATGAAGATCACGACAGACCACTTGCCCTTGAGGTTGGCTTCGGTGATCTCGACGAACTTGCCATTGTGGAAAGCCTGGGCCTTGAAGGGCTGGACGGCGGTATTGATGAGGGACATGGGTTTCTCCTTGCGTGAGATGAGGGGGAATAAACTTGCGACAGAACGAATCTTAGTCCGGAGCAGCAAATATCTCTAATTGTTTGTTCCCATACCCTCGATAGCCGGTTGCTATTGGCGGTTGGGGTAAGCGAAAGCGCAACTCCATCAGCGGAGGTATCCGCCCCGATGCGCCGACGCATCGGCCTTAGAATCGCACGTCGCCCATCCCTCTCGCCGCTGCGCTCTTCTTCATGCCGCCATTCCATCAACTTCTCGCCGACTTGTTCGGCCTGCAGACTTACCTGAACGGCGCGGCCCTTAACGCATCGAGCCGCTTGTCGATCACCAGCATCCAACGCGACGCCCAGAACAGCATATCGCGGGCCGCCGGCTTTTGCTGGGGTGATCGGCAATACAGCGTGCAGCTTGCCCTGAGCCGCAGCAAGGCAACGGGGCGCTTGCTGATCGACTCGAAATGCACCTGTATGGCGCGCGGCGCCTGCGAGCATGTGGTCGCCATCCTGATCCTGATGGAAGAAACCGGCCAGTTGGACGTGGCCCGTCTGGTATCGGCAGCGAGCCCGACGGAAAACGAACAGGACGTCGCCTCGCGGTTGACGCTGCAATGGCTCGACGCGCTGGACGCTCCGGCGCAAGCGGACGAAGAACCCAAACGGATCACCCTGGCCTGGCTGCTGAGCCCGCAGCCAACGCCATTGCTGAGCGTCGGCAAGACGCGGGTGCTGAAGAAGGGCGGCTATGCCAAGCTTTCCCGTCACAATCTGGAGATGTACGACCTGCCCGATGCGGAAAACAGCCACCGGGCGGCGCGGGTCGACCGCACGGATATTCTGCCGGCACGGCTGTTCATGAGCCTGCGCGAGCATTACCGTTACGATTACCGCCGCAGCCTCTCGGAAGCCGTACCCCTCACCGGCGATACGGGCCGGACGCTGCTGGAGCAGGTACTGGCTACCGGGCGCCTGTTTCTCCACCCCGGGCCGGAAGGCATTCTGGACGACCCCCTGCAGGCGACCGACCCGGTAGCGCTGGGCTTTCGCTGGATTTACGAGGCCCAGGGCCAGCAACGCTGCGTACCCGATCTGGCCGACCGGCAAGAGCTGGTCATGACCTGGCCGCCCTTTCGACTGGATCGGCAAACGCACACTCTGGCCCCGGCGCAGACCGATTTTCCCCGCGCCCTGTTCGAACGCCTGCTCGAAGCGCCGCCAGTGTCGGCCAGCGACGCTGCGCTGGTGCGCTTGCGTCTGGCGCGTAGCGCGCCCAGGCTGCCGCGGCCGGAAGCTGCAGAGGCCAGCGCCGCCGGCCAGCCGCAGGCGCGCCTTGAACTGGGCATGGGTCGGTTTCGCCATCACGCGCTGACCAGCATTTTCGAAGAGTATGCCTTGGCCGACCTGTTCTTCGATTACCCGGAAGGCAAGACCGTGGGCGGGGCCGAATCGCCCGAGACACCGGTTTTCCGCCATGAAGGGAAAACCGTAGCACGCAATCTCGCGGCGGAATGCGCGGTCTGGCAACAACTCCAGGCCATCGGACTGGAAGGGCAGCGCAAGCGCATGCCCGGCTATCACCGCATTGACCCGCCCGCCTCGGTCGATGAATGCCTGCTGCCGCTGCGCCAGAACGCCGCCGACTGGATTCCGCTGCTGACCGACGGGCTGCCCGCACTGGAACAGGCGGGCATCAAAGTCAGCTTCCGGGACGATTTTCCGCACCACGTTCTGGAAGCGGACGACTGGTTCGTCGCCCTCGATGAAGAACCGGGCAGCCCGTGGTTCGATCTCGATCTGGGCGTGATCGTCGCCGGCCAGCGCATCAGCCTGGTGCCTCCATTGCTGCGCCTGCTGCGCAGTACGCCCGACCTGCTGACCAGAATCCGCGAGCTGCCGGAGAACGCGCAGTGGCCGGTGGCGGTCGACGAGAAGCGCATCCTGCCGCTCCCTGCCGCGCGGCTCAAAGCCTGGCTGCTGCCCTTGATGGAGTTTCTCGACGGTGACCGGCCGCGCGTCTCGCGCTACCATGCCGGCGCGTTGGAGGGCCTGGCATCCGCTGCCACCCAGTGGATCGGCCCCGACGGGCTGCGTGATCTCGGCCGGCGGCTAGCGGATTTCTCCGGACTGACGCCGACTCCGCCCGCCCCCGGTTTTGCCGCCACCTTGCGGCCTTACCAGCAGGATGGCGTCAACTGGCTGCAGTTCCTGCGCGAGTACGGCCTGTCCGGCATCCTGGCCGACGACATGGGGCTGGGCAAGACAGTGCAAACCCTCGCCCACCTGCATCTGGAGAAAACCGCCGGCCGCGCCGGGCGTCCCAGCCTGGTCGTCGCGCCGACCAGCCTGATGCCCAACTGGCGCAACGAAGCGGCGAAGTTCGCCCCGGACTTGCGCGTCCTGACGCTGCATGGCCCGCTGCGCGCCGAGCGCTTTGCCGAGATTGAGCAAGCCGATCTGGTGCTGACCACCTATCCCTTGCTGGTACGCGACCGCGACCTCCACCTCGCCCAGACCTATCACTTGCTGGTGCTCGACGAGGCCCAGTTCATCAAGAACCCCAAGGCGCAATCCCATCAGGTCGCTCGCCGCCTTGCCGCGCAGCATCGCCTCTCGTTGACCGGCACGCCGCTGGAAAACCACCTGGGTGAATTGTGGGCGCAGTTCGACTTCCTCATGCCAGGCTTTCTCGGCACGGAAAAACGCTTCGGCCAGACTTTCCGCACGCCGATCGAGAAGCAGGACGATGGCGAAGCGCGCCTGCGCCTCGCCGCGCGTGTGCGCCCCTTCCTGCTGCGTCGTACCAAGGAACAAGTGGCCACCGACCTGCCGCCGCGTACCGAAATGATGCGCTGGGTGGAGCTCGAAGGCCGCCAGCGCGATCTTTACGAATCGCTGCGCGTCGCCTTCGACCGTAAATTGCGCGAAGCGCTCGCCGAGCAGGGCATCGCCAAGAGCCAGATTGTCATTCTCGACGCGCTACTGAAGTTGCGGCAAGCCTGCTGCGACCCGCGTCTGGTCAAGCTGCCCGCCGCCAAAAAACTCGGCAAGGCCGGCATCGCCGCCTCGGCCAAACTCGCTACGCTGGTGGAACTGCTGGAAGAATTGCTCGACGAGGGACGCAAGATTCTGTTGTTCTCGCAATTCACCTCGATGCTCGACCTGATCGAAACCGAGCTCAAGCGCCTCGGCATCCACTTCGTCCGCATCAGCGGGGATACGGTCGACCGCGAAACTCCGGTGCGCGAATTCCAGGAAGGCCGCGTGCCGCTCTTCCTCATCAGCCTCAAGGCCGGCGGCACCGGGCTGAACCTCACCGCCGCCGACACGGTGATCCACTACGACCCCTGGTGGAACCCCGCCGTCGAGGAGCAAGCCACCGCCCGCGCCCACCGCATCGGGCAGGAAAAGCCTGTGTTTGTTTACAAGCTGCTTACCGAAGGCACCGTCGAAGAAAAGATTCTCGCCCTGCAAGAACGCAAACGTGGCCTGTCCGATCAAGTCATCCAGGGCGGCGGCAAGCGCGGCCACCTCATCACCGCCGAAGACCTCGACGTATTGTTCCAGCCCCTGTCGGTTTAGCGCGCTGCTGCCCAGTCAACAACTAAAACGACCCTGGCCCCTTTGATGTTATGGCAGAAGTCGGCGCTGGCGGGACGGCAAAAGCCGTGGTCTGCCCCCGGGTTCCCTGAACGTCCCGGCCCCTTTGATAGTGCTGGCGTTGGCACAAGATCAGCGCGCCATCCAGTAAATCCCAGCGAGCAGCACGACAGTGAGTGCCGCGCCGAGCGCAATAGCGCTCCAGGGCGTCGGTTTTTCGGCGTAGGGGTCGCTCAGCGTGCGCTCGGCCCCACTCGGCAGGGCCGCCAGTTGGGTGAGCGCGGTGCCGAAGGGAATATTGATGCGCGCCCGCGCATTGACTGCCCAGCCATTCGCGTCGAGTAGCGGACCGAGGTTGCGCGCGCGCAGCTTGAACCAGGCGACGATCACTGCCGGGCCGGAGATCAGCAGCATCAAGCCGACAAAGACCAGCGGGAACTGCCAGGCCTTGAGGCCGAACAGGCCGGTCATGACCGATGCCAGCGCCGTGCCGATGGCGCCCAGCGCCAGCCCGATGGCGGCAAAGATGCCGGCGAACTTGCCGACATCGAAGGGCGTGGGCGGCGCTTTGGGCGCCGGGGCAGCCGCCTTGTCGCCAATGGCCGTCGCGCTGGCGGCGAGATGGCCTTCCACCGCCGTCGCCTTGTGGGAAGCTAGTTTCTGCAGCTGTTCGGTCACCATGCGCGCCAGTTTCTTGTAGGGCGACCAGAAGGCCTGCCGCAGGCTGATCGGGTGGTCGATAATTTTCGTGATCGTCGCATCCCAGTCCTTGCCGGAACGGTCGTAGAACACGCCGTTGCGACCGACCATCAGTTGATCGCTGTCGCCCGCCGTGAAGGCGGCGGCGATGCTCAGCTTCTCGCCCGCCCGCACGCAATCGCAATACACCAGACACAGGCGCGAGAGGCCGGCCAGTGCCGCATGCTTGGTGGCGTCGTGGGCCGCAACGGTCAGCTCGCAGGCGCGGCCGTCGAGGTAGAGCGTACCGATCTGGAAGGTGGCCGGCGCGCTGCGGGTGTAGAAATCCTTGAAGGCGACAAAGTTGTTGGCCAGCGTCATCAAGTCGCGGCAGTAGCGCGCGAGCCGTTCGAGGGCCAGGGCGCCGTCGCCAAAACTGGCCGGATCGGGTTTGGCGGCAAGCCACGCGGTATAGCCGGCAAACGTGTCCTTGAGCACCTGCCACTCGGCTTCAGTCAGCGCCTCGCGCGCGCCGAGCAAGGGTTCGACCACCTGGGTCCGCAGGGCGGAAACAGCCGCGGACCACGCGGGATTGAGGCCCGTTTCGAGTGGTAGTGCCGTCATGCCAACGCCGACTTTTGCCATCGGCAGGCCGAGCGCCGCCTGCGCGTCGATGACGCCGCTGGCCAGCGTTTTAAGTTCGTCTTCCGAGGCATTCAGCAGCGCCGTGGCGCGCTCGTCGAAGGCCGCCAGCCGGCAGCGCGCAAACCAGTCGTCGATTTTGGCGGCCACGGCGTGCAGGGCATCCCACCCCGCCGCCGTGTCGGCGCCGAGCGGTTGTGCCGCGCTGGCTTCCGCTTCCCAGGCGGCAAGCGCTTTCTCCGCAAAGCGGGCCTGGGCTGAGCTGGCCGCTTCGACCGAAACGGCCTCGTCGCCGGTTTCGGCCAGCACTTCGCGGGCGGCAGCGGCGATCAACGCACCCTCCTCATCGTCGGTGCGAAGCGCGGCGAGCGTCAGGCGGCCATTGGCCAAGGCCTGTACATCGATCAGCCGTGCTGCGGCCCATTGGACGGCAGCGATCAACTCGGGAGCACGAATATGGCCGTCGCCGTCGCTGTCGATCAGCGACAGGGTACGACGGTCGAATTCGATACCCGCGACCGGACAGGAGAGCGCGACCCAGAGTTTCTGATCGAGTGCGCCGATCGCCAACAGGTCTGCAGCGGTATCGATACGCGGCTGGTCAAAGCCGCCGGCGCGGAAAAATCGCCAAGAATAGCTAGAGTGGGTCATGGCAGGGGAAATCCAATCACAAAAGCGGCGATATTACCGTGCTGAAAGCGATTGACGCAGCCAAGGGAGTGTGAGTATTGTGTTGGACCAGTCAACTTTCGGAACGGAGGAACAAGATGAGCGCAACCGCCAGCGTGAGCGCAACCACCAGTGGGCCTTCGATCCTGCGCAAGCTACTACTTTCATTTCTCGGCTTCGGCCTCGCCGTGGCGCTGATCTTCCCCTTCTATGCCGATTATTTCGTCGAGTGGAAGCCGGGCATGCTGCCGTGGTTCGTTGCCGGCTGCGTGATTGCTGGTCTGTCGATCGGGTTAGTCAATTACTACCTGCTCAATACCATCCTGCTGGCCAAATTGCGCCGCATCGCCGAGGTGGCCAACCAGATCTCCCGCAAGGACCTGACCCATAACTGCTCGATGCAAAGCGCCGACACGATTGGTGAGATTGTCGATAGTTTCAATGCCATGTCGTCCAACCTGCGTAGCCTGATTGGCGCTACCGGCAGGCTGTCCGACAACGTCAGCCGGGATTCACGCGATATCCATGTCTTTCTCGACAGCGTGGCAGGCCAGCTTGCCGAGCAATCGGGGCAGGTCGATGGCATCCGCAGCGCGGTGACCGAACTGGCCGCCACGGTTGGCGATATCGCCAACCACGCCAGCGCCACCGCGGCGCGCGGCCGCCACGCCGCCCACCAGGCCGCTGCCGGCGGCGGCGTCGTACAGGCCACCATCGACGGCATGGAGCAGATCAGCGCCCGTGTCGGTGAAGCTTCTCAGGCGGTGGAGAGCCTGCGCACGCAGAGCCAGCAGATCGACGCCATCGTGCGCACCATTTCCGAGATTGCCGACCAGACCAACCTACTGGCCCTGAATGCCGCCATCGAGGCTGCCCGCGCCGGCGAACAGGGCAGGGGGTTCGCTGTGGTGGCCGACGAGGTGCGCAAACTGGCCGAACGCACCACCGCCGCCACCACCGAGATCAGCACCATGATCGGCGCCATTCACCAGATGATTGACCAGACCGTGAAGACCATTGCCGAAGGTGCGCATAAAGCCGGCGCCGGCGTCGCCAAGGCCCGTGAAGCTGGCGGTGCACTGGCCGACATAGTCGCCGGCTCGGATGAGGTAACTCACCTGATCGACGAGATCGCGCACGCCACCGACCGCCAGCAGCACAGCGTCCGCCAAGTGGAAGACAGCATCGGTCGGATCGCCGATTTGATCGGGCGTATCCGCGCTGCCGTGCAGGACGGCACATCCCGCGCCGAAGAAATGGCCTGTACGGCCGAATCGCTGCATCGCAGCGTTGCCGACTTCAAGGTGTCTTGAGAATAAGCGGCTCGCTGTGAGTCGTTGGCGGGAGTGCCGACGACTGACGACTACGAAACCATGTTGCCCTTGGCGTCGAAGTAGTAGGTGACGCGGCGGCGTGGCGAAAGATACTCGTGGATCTGGCGTGGCAGCATGGCAGGTCGCAAGGCGCGCTTGATGCTGAGATCGGGTTCGGCGGCGAGGTCGATGGACATGGCCTCTTCTTTCGGCACGCTGGAATCGTAGATCATTACATTTGGGCGGGTCGAGTTGGCCGGGTTGAGCGACATGACCATGCCGACGGTGTCGTTGCTGAGCTGAACGATAGTCCCCGGAGGATAGGCGCCCAACATTTGTATCAGTTTTTGCAACCCGACCGGATCGAATTTTTTGCTTTGCTTGGCGAAGAGAAAGGAAAGCGCTTCGTAGGGCGTCAGAGCCTTCTTGACGTCGAGCGGGTTGCAGAGCTCGTCATAGGTATTGACGAGACAGACGATGCGCGGCGAGATGGGAATCTTGTTGCTGGTGAGTTGCTGTGGATAGCCGCTGCCGTCGAGCAGTTCGTGATGTTCAGCAATCACCTGAAGAATCTGGGGGGACAAGCCCATGTGTTCGCCAATGACGACGCCGCGGCGAACATGGGTTTTGAACAGCTCTTCCTCGGCATGGTTAAGGGGGTCTTTTTTGAGCGTGATCTGGGTCGGGATTTCCGCTTTGCCAATATCATGGAGCAGGCCGCCCATCCCGATCGTTTGAATATACTCGTCGGGCATCCCCATCGCCTTGCCCAGCATCATGCCCAGCAGGGAGACGTTGAGCGAGTGGTAGTAGTTCTCCTCGCCGGCGGGACTATCCCCCATCAACAGCAGCGAGATGTCGCGACGACTGGCAAGGGCCGATACGGTCTGCGCGATCAGGTCGGCGGCGCCTTGCATGGCGCGCCGGGGGTCGGAGTGCAGGTAGTGATGAATATCGCGAATCACGCCGGCCGCTTTGAGAAATGCACGCTCTCCCGCCGACACCTGTTCGCGCAATTCCCGGTTCGCCACGATACGGCGTTGTTTCGCTTCGATCTGCGCCTTGACTTCGGGCGACGGCTCCGGCGGCGTCGCGGGTGATGTGGCAGGGGCAGCGGAAACTCCCAGCGGGAGCACAGTAGATTTTTCCGGGGAATAGCGCACCTTGGCAAGGCCGAGCGCCTTGAGGGTGGCAATCTGGTCGGGCGACTTGATAAGAAAGCTGTTGAGGGTGAACGGGTGACTCATCCAGCCGATATCCAGATGGATGAATATGCCCGGACGGAGCCGGGAAACTTCGATCAAAGGCAATTGCTGCATGGGTTGTCGGATTCTATTTGAAAGAGTTGCGCCAGCGTGGCATTCAGGTGATGTCGCCAGGCATTACTTGCGGGATTTCCATGGCATCTCCGTAGAATCGCCGCTTTACCTTGTCCCCGCGCCGATGCGAACCCTCCCGTTGCTTAGCCTGCTGATACTCGCTGCCGTCGGCGTCTTCCTGCTGGCGTTGACGACGGGTACGCAGGGCGTCGAACCGCTGCGCGCCTGGCAGGCGCTTGCCGTGGGCGGCATGGAGCGCGAAGTGATCCTGGCGCTGCGCCTGCCGCGCGCGCTGGCGGCGTTTGGCTGCGGCGCACTGCTCGCGCTGGCCGGCGCGCTGTTGCAGGCGCTGCTGCGCAACCCGCTCGCCGATCCCTTCGTGCTCGGCATTTCCGGCGGCGCCGGTACGCTGTTGCTGCTGGCGATGCTGCTGGGTGCGAGCGGCCTCATGCTCGGGCTGGCCGGGTTGCTGGGGGCTGCTCTGTCGCTCGGGGTGCTGCTGTTGCTGGCCTGGCGTGGCGGTCTGCGTCCGCAGCGCCTGTTGCTGGCCGGCGTGATCCTCTCCTCGGCCTGGGGCGCGGTGGTCACGCTGTTGCTCGCCCTTGCCCCGGACGCGCCCTTGCGCGGCATGGTGTTCTGGCTGATGGGCGACCTGTCCGGCGCTGAACCCGCCATGGCAGCCTGGCCCTTGCTCGGCGCCTTGTTCGCCCTGTTGCTGGCTTGGCCACTGGCGCGCGGTTTCGATGCCCTGGCCCAGGGCGAACTATCCGCCCGTGCGCTGGGCGTCCCCGTCGATCGGCTGCGCGTTGTTGCGCTGGCGATTGCCGCCACGGCCACCACCCTCGTTGTGCTGGTGGCGGGCAGCATCGGCTTTGTCGGCCTTGTCACCCCGCACTTGCTGCGCCTCGCCGGCCTGCGCCGCCATCGCCTTTTGCTGCCCGGCTGCGTACTGGGCGGCGGCACACTGTTGCTGTGCGCCGACCTGCTGGCGCGCGCCGTAGTGGCGCCGCTGCAGTTGCCGGTCGGCGCCGTAACGGCCGCGCTCGGCGCGCCGGTCTTCCTGTGGCTTTTGGCGCGGAGCAACCGGTGAAGCTGGCCGCCCGCAAACTTTCGGTGAGTATCGGCGACGCGATGGTATGCCGCGGCCTCGATCTCGAGATCGAGGCCGGCAGCCGCTGGGCGATCCTCGGCGTCAATGGCGTCGGTAAAACCACCCTGTTGTCGACGCTCGCCGGCCTGCGCGCCCCGGATGCGGGCGAGGTACGGATGGACGATATGCCGCTGGCCGTCCTGCCCGCCCGCCAGCGCGCACGCCGCCTTGGCCTGATGACCCAGGAGGACAGCTTTCACATCAGCGATCCGGAAACTACTGCGCTCGATGTCGCCCTGCTCGGCCGCCTGCCGCATCTCGACTGGTGGCGCGGCGAAAGCGCCCACGATCTTGAGCTGGCGCAAACCGCGCTCGCCGCCGTTGGGCTGAGCGGCATTGCCGACCGGCGCGCGGCGATGCTTTCGGGGGGTGAGCGTCGCCGCCTGTCCCTGGCGGCGTTGCTGGCGCAGGAAGTGCCGCTGTGCCTGCTCGACGAACCGACCTCGCACCTCGACCTGCACCAGCAGATCGCCTTCATGGACCTGCTGGTCGGTTGGGACGGCCGCACGCTGGTGATGACGCTGCACGACGTGAATCTCGCCGCGCGCTACTGCACGCATGCGCTGCTGCTGTTTGGCGACGGCCAGTGGTGCGCCGGGCCGGTGGCCGGCATGCTCTCGGCCGAGATTCTGACCCGCCTATACCGTCATCCGGTAATCGCTGTCGCTACGCCTTCCGGCAGCGCCTATTTACCCGGCTGACTGCGCCGCTGGCGTGCTTGTGCGAGGGCGACACACAGTCGTTCCGTGCCGTCGAGGATGCGTGGGGTGTGGCGCTGCAACAGGTCGGGTGGAATGAACACGAGGTTGTCGTGTCGCACCGCCCTGAGTTGCGGCCAGCGGCGCCAGTCATCCAGCCACTCGGGGCGCGCCTCGTCCATGCCGCTGGCGACAATCACTTCAGGATCGGCGCGTAACACCGCCTCCAACGCGACATGCGCTGCGGGCTGGGTAATGTCAGCAAATACATTGAAGCCGCCACACAGTGCCATGGCATCGCTGATCACATGCGAGCCGCCGACCGTCATCAGCGGTTTGTTCCAGATGGTATAGAAGACCCCCACCGGCGATGTGTTGCCATACCGCGTGCGAATACCCGTCAGTCGCGCTTCATAGGCGTGCGCAGCCGCTTCGCCGTCCGTCCCGGCAAGCCGACCGAACTTGCGCAGGCTGTCGGGGATATCAACCAGCCGTTGTGTTTCGCTGACAAAGATCGGGATGCCCAGCCGCCGCAGTTGCGCGAGCTGCCCAGACGGATTGCCGCTGAGCCAGGCGATGGCAAGATCTGGTTTGAGGGCGGCGATGCGCTCGAGGTCGAATGCCGAATGGGCGCCGATGCGCGGCAGCTTGCGTGCAGGGTCCGGATAGTTCGAATACTCGACGGCGGCCACGACCCGGTCACCGGCCCCGGCGGCGAACAACAGCTCGGTAATATGCGGCGAAAGGCTGATGATGCGGCTGGCCGGTTGCGCCAGCCGCAGAGTGACGCCGGCGCTGTCGGTCACCGCGATCTCGGCAGCGGCGCAGCCCAGCCAGCCGCAGAGCAGCAGCCCCAGGAGTCTTCTCATTTGAGCTTCGACTGTCCGGAATGCAGGTCGCCGGGTATCGGTTTGCGCATCAGAATCGGTGGCGTGCAGTCAGATAAACCGCGCGCGGGTTAGCCGGATAGTAGGAAGCACCGAAGCCGTAGTCGAAACCGGACGGCGAATACTTCCGGTTGGTCAGGTTGGCGATGCGCAAACCGATATCCCAGTGCGCCACCTGCCAGCTCGATTGCCAGTCGAGGGTGGTGTAGGCCGGCAGCCTCGTCCTTGCGTTGCCTTCATCACCCCCGAAATAGCGTTTGCCGACATGGTTGGCCAGCAGCGCATGCCGCCCGAGGTTTCCGTCGTTCCAGGAAAGCATTGCCGTCCAGCGTGTCGAAGGGACGAGCGGGATGTCGTTTCCGGCATGTTCCCCCTCGCGAAACGTCGCCGTCTTGCGCGACCAGGCGAGGTCGAGCCGCCAGTGGGGCGACAGCTTCCAGCGGGTATCGACCTCGAATCCTCGATGCCGGGTTTTCTGCAGGTTTTCGTTCTGATTTGTCGCCCCGTTCCAGGCGATCTCGTCTTTCATCCTGAGGTCGTAGCGGGTTACCTGAATGCTGTGCCCGGCCGCGCGCCACTCAAGGCCGATATCGGTACCACGCCCGGTTTCCGGCCGGGCCGGGGGGGCAGCCAAGCCGCCGAAAGTCGTCCATTCGTCGAGCACCGGATACCGGAAAGTCTTGCTTGTCTTGGCGAAGAGCTTCCACGCGTCTGCCGGTTTCCATGCCAGACCGAACTCAGAGGCGGTTTTCTTGTCGCTTGTCTCCGTCGCACCGATCAACGTCGAGTCGGTAGCGCGACTGCGGAAGCGGTGTTCGCGGGCGCCCAGGGTAACCGCCAGGCCGGCAAACGGCTCGGTCGTGTTGCGAATGTAGAAGCCGCCGCCTTCGCGATCGAGTTTGACCGTCCTGCTGCGCGGACTGCCAGGCGAGAAGGCCCGATCCTGGTCGAGGCTGGCATCCGACCAATCAAAGCCGGCGATGGTCGCACTCGGCAGCGCCCCCCATCCGTGCGACCAACGCAGGCGCGGCGAGACGCCTGCCGTTTTGACCGTGACGTCACGGTAGGCAAACCAGTTTGATATCCAGGAACGGTTGCGCGATTCTTCGAGGGACATCTCGATGGCCAGCTCAAGCGTTGGAGTCGCCTGCCAGCGCAGGCCCGGGCGCACGTAGTGGTTTTCGCGCTTGAACCAACTGTCGGCGGTTTCGCTGGCGCGCGGATCATTGACATACTGGACCGCGGTAACGGCGCCCGGCAGTTCGTAGTGCAGTTCGCTCGCCCCAAGTTCGGCATAGATTTCGCCATTGGCAAGGTCGCGGGCAAGCCGTGCCGAGCCCGCCGTATTGCGGTGGGCGTTGTTGCGGCGATATTCATCGCTTTCCTTGTGCGTGGCCGTGACGGCGAAGCGCAGCGGTGTGTCGCTACGCGACAGGGAGGCGGAGACTTCCTTGCTGTTGAAACTGCCGAGCGCAATTGCGACATCCGCCGAATTTTCCTTGCCTCGGTGAGTAACAATGTTGATCACGCCGGCTACTGCCTGGTCACCGTAGAGGACGCTGCCGCTGCCGCGCACGATTTCGATGCGTTCGATGCTGTCAAGCGGGATGCTGCTCCAGTTTGGCGTGACGAATTCAAGCTGGTCGAGACGACGGCCGTCGACGATGACCAGTGTTCGCAGACTGGCCTGCTCGCCAAAGCCGCGCAAGGATATCGAGGCATTGGCCCCCTGGCTGCCATAGAGGGAGCTGACATCGATGCCGGCGCGCGTTGCCAGCAGTTCCGGCAGATTGCCGGCCGGCGAAGCAGCGATGTCGGCGCTGGTGAGGGTAGTCACGTTGGCGGCAATCGTCTGGTTGTCGGCGCGAAATCGTGTTGCCGTCACCACGACGGTGGCCTCGTCACTCGCAGGCGCTGCGAAGCCGGGTGGAAAAGCAGCGGCAAGCGCGACGGCAACAGCCGAGCGCCCAATCAGGATGGTACGGATAGCCATTCAATATCTCCCTGTGCGGCCAGCGTCCCCGCAGGCCGTTAATGGAAACGAATGCACAGGGAATGAAAGCGTAGGCAGAGACGAACCGCCGACGCACCGCACCCCGCAGCGCATTCAACTGGATCATCCGTGGCCGGTCTCCGGGCTCGAAAGTCTTGTTCCGCCGCCTTCCCGGGGCTAACCCAGTGGCGTCGAGGCGGAACCTCACTTCCTTACCGTTGCGGGGGCAGCACAGGCTTTGCTTGGCAGCGCACCTGTTTCCCGTTTCACCCTGACGCGGAATCGCGCCGCGGGCACCTCGAACGAAGCGCCGGCATTATAGGGCGTACTACCTGCAACAAACCATTCAGAGTGCGTGGATAGAGGCCTGTCGCCCGCTGCGTCAGGCAAACGCAGCAAAAACCGCGAACCACTCCGCCTGGTCGGTCCAGCGCAACTGTCGCCGGAAGCCGGCACGCTGCAGCAGTGCGGCGAAGTCGTCGGGGCGCCATTTGTAGGAGTTTTCGGTGTGGATGCGCGCGCCGGCGGCGAAGTGGCGCGTGCCGCCTGGCCAAGTGACCGTGACATCACGGCGCGCTTCAAGATGCATTTCGATGCGCGAGGCGGCACGATTGAAGAGGGCGACATGCCGCCAGTCGGCTATGTCAAAGTCGGCGCTGGCGAGACGGCACACATGCCGCAACAGGTTGCGGTTAAAGGCAGCGGTGACGCCCAGCGGGTCGTCGTAGGCGGCTTCGAGGATTTCCACGGGCTTGAGCAGATCGACGCCGATCAGCAGTGCGCCGCCCCGGCAAGCGGCACGCGCCTGGCACAGAAAGGCCAGCGCCTCTTCGGGAGTGAAGTTGCCGATGCTCGATCCGGGGTAGAAGAGCGTCAGCGGCCCGTCGCCGACCGCATCGGGCAACTGCAGCGTGGCCGAGAAATCGAGGCCGACGCCGAACATGTCGAGCCTCGGGTACAGGCGTTGCAGGTTTTCCAGCGATTCGCGCAGGTAGTCGACCGAGATATCGATCGCCGCGTAGCGCCGTACCTGAAAGGCGTCAAACAGGCGCGCGGCCTTTTCGCAGTTGCCGGCGCCGAGGTCGACCAGCGTCGTCGCCGGGCCGAGCGCCGCCGCCATCGCCGCCAAATCTTGAGCGAAGATGGCGGCCTCGGTGCGCGTCGGGTAGTACTCGGGCAGTTCGGTGATCGCCGCGAACAGGCGCGAGCCGAGCGCATCGTAGAGATACTTGGGCGATACGGTCGCTGTGGGCGCGGCGAGTCCGGCGAGTAGTTGGCGGCTGATCGCTTCCGGATCGCCCTGGGTCATCTGGATAAATTGCGGGGTTTTCATGGCGGGTCTCCCATTTCATCGGGCGCGTAAGGCGCCGGCCAGCCGAGCAGGGCGCTGGCCGTGGCGCAGCGCGCGCACAGATCGGCCGCATCGCGCCCCCCCAGATGCAGGATGCCGTAGCGGTAGCTGCCCAGCCACTTGAAGTCGCGGGCGATCTGCCCCGCCGATTTGGGGAAGCAGAACAACAGGGCGTCATCGAAACGCTGGCGGAGTTGCCGCTCGCGGCGGGCGGATGGCATGGGTGGATGCGCGGTCGGGTCGAAGCTGCGATAGACGAAGCTGGCCGCCGCGCCGGCGGTCGGCTGGCTGCGTGGCAAGCGCGCCGGATCGCGGCCGTAGGCCAGTTCCAGGGCAATGCGGTGCAGATCGATGCCGTCGACGCGCAGATAAAGATCGGAAAACTGTGCGGCCATGCGCGGGTTGAACTCGATGACGGTCAGACGATCTTGCCCGGCGTCGTAGAAAAACTCCATGTTGAACAAACCGTGGGTAAAGCCGACCGCCCCGAGAAAACGGCGCGCCACGTCAAGCGCCTGCTTTCGCCCGGCCTCTGGGATGGCGCAGGGGTAATCGAAACGCATGAAGGCTTGGGTGCCGGGGTACATGATCGACGCGACCACGCCCAGCGCATGCACCACACCCTCGAACGCATACCCGTCGAGGGTGTATTGCCGGGCATGCACCGGTTGTTCGAGCAGCATGCGATGGGCGGAACCGGCCTCGGGCAGGCGGGCGCACGCAATGCGCTCGAAGGGTTCGACGAGACGGCGCATGACCCAGGTTTCCCAGGCGCCGAATTTGAGTAAGTTCGCTAATTCGTCGCGCTGGCGCACCTCGCGCGCCAGCACCGAGAACGCCGCCTTGACCGGCTTGACGAAGGCCGGATACTCGATATCGTGCGGCGGCGGTTCAGCATAGCCCGACGCCAGCACGGCAAACTCCGGGTTGGCTTCCGGCGCGACCTGTTGCAGCACCCGACGCGCGTGCAGCTTGTGCTGGCAGGCCAGCACTGCCGCGACCGGCGTGCCTGGCCAAGCCAGGCGTTCGGCGAGTAGCGAGGCGGCCAGTGCGCCGAACTGTTCGTGATTCGAAGTGACCGCTTGCCAGCGCTTGCGCTTTGCCTGGCGGGCAAGGCGGCCGACGAAGCGGTGCAGATCAAAACCGACGAGTTGCAGCTTGCCAGGGAAACTGAACAGGTCGAAACCGGCGCTTTCGCAGGGATACTCATGCGCCCAGCGCGCGAAGCCGATCCGGTCCCAGTCGTAGTTGAACAGTACCAGACAGCGCGCCGGGTTCATGGGCGGCATGCCATGCAGGCGTCAGCCAGGCAAGCGGCGCGACGCCACGGCGAGCTGAAGGTCGTGCAAGGCCTGCAAGACGCTATCACGCGCGGTGATAAGTTCGGGAATCATCGCGCGTGCCGCTTCGATGCGTCCCTCACGCCAGTCGCTGTCGATCGCCTGGGCAATTTCATGGACGCGGCGGTGGGGTGTGTCGATCGCGGCGAATGCCGGCAGCGAGGTATAGCGCGGGTGGGTCCGGGCGGTGCCGAAATACCAGCGGCCGAAATTGCAGTAATGGTAGTCGCCGGCCATCTTGTGGGGAACCGGGCGGAATTCCTGGGTGGTGAAAATCAATTGCGCCACCCAGTTGCGGTGTTCGACTTCGGCGAGCAGCAGCGGGTAGTCGGCGTTGTCCCAGTAGAGGTCGCGAATGTTCTGCCAGGTCGGGTCGGGACGCCAGTCGTGCACCCATCCCGGCACCGCTTCGGCCGGCATCGGTCGGGCGATTCCGTAACCCTGGGCGAGATCGCAATCGAGCTGGATCAGCAGGCGGCCGTGCTCGGCGGTTTCCACGCCCTCGGCGATCGCTTCGCGCTGGAATGCGTGCGTCAGCCCGACCACACCCTGGACGATGACCAGATTGTTCGTGTCGTTGAGCATGTCACGCACGAAACTCTGGTCGATTTTGATCGTCTTCACCGGCAGGCGTTTGAGATAGGTCAGCGACGAATAACCGGTGCCGAAGTCGTCGAGGGCAAACGCTACGCCCAAGGCGCGGCATTCTTCGATGACACGCGAAATCATCGCGATATCCTCGATCGCCGTGGTTTCCAGCACTTCGAGTTCGAGTTGGCCGGCGACGGAAGGATGCGCGCCCAGCATGCTTTTGAGCCCTTCCCCGAAATCCGGGTCTTGCAACTGGCGCCCGGCGACATTCACGCTGACGGGGAGAACCAGGCCGGCCGCGTGCCAACGCTCCATCTGCGCGAGGGCGGTGTCAATCACCCAGTTGCCGATTTCCCGGATCAGGTCGTCGTTCTCGATCAGCGGCAGGAATTCCCCAGGCGGCACCAGGCCGCGCTCAGGATGATTCCAGCGAATCAAGGCCTCGGCGCCGACGACCGTCCCCAGCCGCATATTGACCTTCGGCTGGTAATACAGCACGTACTCGCCGCGCTCCAGAGCGTTGCGCAGTTCCGCGAGCCGATGCTGGCGCGTGCGGGCGGAGTGATCCTGCGCAACGTCAAAAATGTGATAGCGGTTCTTGCCCGCTTGCTTGGCCTGATACATGGCCTGATCGGCATGGCGCATCAGCGTGTCGGCATCGCTGTCGTCCTGGGGGAAGAGCGCGACGCCGATGCTGGCTGAAACGGTCACGGGCTGGTCATCGATGAGGATCGGCTGGGCAATGGCATTCAGCAGGCGTTCCAGCGCGAGGCCGCATTCTTCGACGCTTTCCAATCCCACCAAAAGCAGCACAAACTCGTCGCCACCGAGGCGTGCGACGGTATCGCCGCCGCGCAGGGCGGCTTTGAGACGTGCCGCCATTTCGACCAGCAGCCGGTCGCCAGCTTCATGGCCAAGGCTGTCGTTAACACTCTTGAAACCGTCGAGATCGAGATAGCAGACCGCCATCAATGATTGCGCGCGACGTGTTTGCTGGATTCCCTGAACCAGCCGGTCGGCGAGCAGCACGCGATTGGGCAGATCGGTGAGGGCGTCGTAATACGCCATCTGTTTGAGTTGTTTTTCCTGCGCCTTGAGGCGGCTGATATCGGCAAAGACGGCGACGTAGTTGGTTAGCCGGTTATCGCTATCGCGAACCGCGGAAATCGACAATAGCTCGGGATAGATTTCGCCGTACTTGTTGCGGTTCCAGATCTCCCCGCGCCAGTTGCCGGTGTCCTTGAGGCTGCGCCACATGGCGGCGTAAAACTCGGCATCGTGCCGGCCGGATTTGAGCACGCGCGGATTGCGGCCGATCACCTCGTCGCGTTCGTAGCCGGTGATGCGCGAAAACGCCGGATTGACATCGAGAATCTTGCCCGTGGCGTCGGTCAGGGTGATGCCGTCGTGGGCATTGCGAAAAGCCGTGGCGTGGAGTCTCAGGTCTTCCTCCGCAGCCAATTGAGCGGCATATCGGGTATTGAGTTCGGCGTGCGTGCGTGCCAGCGAGCGGCCTGCCCGGTTAAGGCGCACCAGGGTCCAGGCGAGCAGGCCGGCCAGCGCGACGGCCAGTGCATACGTCAGTTTGCGGTAGCGCGCGGCTTCCTGCAGGGAGGCGGCATGGCCTTGTGCATAGGTGCGGTTGAGATGTTCGAGCTGAATTTCGCTGCGGAGCGAGAAAACCTCGTGGGTGAGTCGGTCGAGTTCGCCCAGGCGCTCGGTTATCACGTCGCCGTGCAGCAAGAGATTGTCGATCGGGGCGCGTTGCCGGACGGACAGGCCGGCGGCAATCAGCTGCCGCCGCGACTCCGCGATGAAGGCCAACTCGGGGTTGCCTGGGGCGCGGGCGAAAGCGAGGACATGTCGCGCGTACTGGCCAAGCGCCAGGTAAGCCGGAAGCGGCAAGCGTTGAGAGTCCTTGCTATCCAGCAGGTCGGCCGCTGCGACGGGAAAGTAGGCGAGCGAATTGCGCAACACGCTGTGGTGCCGTTTGAAGCGGTCGATCAGGTCGGCTTTCCGTCCCAGGGTGTCCTGCAGGTGGCGGGCGCTTTCCTCGACCTGCTGGCGATGGCTGATCGACAAAAAGGGCGGCGCTTGCGCTACGCGCCCGGCAGTTTCCAGCGCACGGCCGAGATATCGGGCCAAGGCGTCGTAGTTGCGCACCAGTTCCTGCCGGGTGGCGAGCACTTCCCGGTCGGTGCGCGCATCAAGTTCTTGCAGGTCGCGCAGTTGTTGCGTGTAGGTGAAATGCTGCTCAGGGTCGACGGCTTCGGCGCGTTGATAAAGCCAGGTCAGTCCGCCGAGGAGAATCAGCGAGGCGGCGAGAAACAGGGCAACCAGCGTGGTTGATCGTTCCTGCACGGTACGAAGGAAGTTGTCTCTCATCGCACCGGACGACCACGCCATTCGCCGCTCAGGGTGCGCAGGAAGGCGGCTAGCGCGGCGACATCCTCGCGGGGGAGCTCACGGCCAAGCTGGTAGCGGCCCATCACGGTGATCGCTTCTTCCAGCGTCCTGGCCGAGGCATCGTGGAAATAGGGTGGCGTGGCGGCGACATTGCGCAGGCTGGGAACCTTGAAGACATGGCGATCCTCCTCGCGCCCGGTGACGTTGAAACGCCCCAGATCGGCCTGCGTCGGCCTGCGGCCAGCAAAGTAGTCGCGCATCACGCCAAAGCGCTGGTAGAGGTTGCCGCCGATGTTGACGCCCTGATGACAGCTCGCGCAGCCATAGTCGAGAAAACGTCGATAGCCCGTACGTTCGAGGTCGTTGAGCGCCTGTTCGTCGCCACGCAGGAAGCGGTCAAAACGGCTGTTGGGCGTGATCAGCGTGCGTTCGAAGGAGGCAATCGCGTCCACAATGGATTCTCCGGAGATGCCACGCCCCGGATAAAGCTGCGCGAAGAGGGCGCGATAACTGCTGTCTGCCTGCAGCTTGGGCACGACTTCGGTCCAACTCGAGCCCATTTCAAGCGGGTTATGCACCGGTCCGGCCGCTTGCTCTTCCAGCGTGGCGGCACGTCCGTCCCAGAACTGGACGAAATTCAGCGCGGCATTGAACACGGTGGGTGCGTTGATCGGGCCGGCCTTGCCGTCGATGCCGAGGGAAACCGGCAGTTGATCCGCCCCGCCACGGGCATAGTCGTGACAGGAAGCGCAGGAAAGGCTGTTGTCGCGCGACAGGCGCTTGTCGAAGAATAGTCGCTCCCCCAGTTGCGCCTTGGCATCGGCGGGAGGCGCTTTGGTCGGCAGGGGAAGCAAGGCGGTGCGATAGCCTTGCGGAACCGCCGGTGTATCGTGCGCCGGAGGCATGCCGGCTGTCGCTGGTCCGCCGCTTGACCACAAGGCGCTCCCCAGTACGGCAAAAGCTACCGAGACGAATGCCAGAGAGACCCAAGCGCGCATGTGCATGGAGGGTATTATGACATTGCTGCTGGCGCGCTGCACCATGAAAGCCGCTGTGTGCCGTCGCGCCAGCGCCGAGTTTCGCGCCAAGGCCGGGCGCTATAATCCGCGCCCATGAACTCCCAACCCTCTGACATCAAGGCGCATCTGGTCGATTTGCTGCGCACCGCACTGGCGAGCGTCGCCCCCGGACAGTCCGCCGACATCCATCTCGAACGGCCGCGCGATCCCGCGCACGGCGATTTTTCCAGCAACCTGGCGCTGCAGATCGCGCGCAGCCTGAAGGAAAATCCACGCAAGATCGCCGAGCGTCTGGTGCATGAATTACCGCGTTCCGCCTGGCTGCTGAAGGCCGAGGTGGCCGGCGCGGGCTTCGTGAATTTCACCGTGGCGCCTGCGGCGAAAACCGCGGTCGTTCATGCCGTACTGGCTCTGGGCGATGATTTCGGGCGCGGCGCGGCTAAACCCGGCCGCATGCAGGTCGAATTCGTCTCTGCCAACCCGACCGGCCCGCTGCATGTTGGCCATGGGCGTGGGGCGGCTTTCGGGGCGAGCCTCGCCAGCCTGCTGGCGTTCTCGGGACATCAGGTCTGCCGCGAATACTATGTCAACGATGCCGGCCGGCAGATGGATATTCTCGCGGTATCGACCTGGCTGCGCTATCTGGAGCTGTTCGGCGAGGTCGTACCCTTCCCGCCCAACGCCTATCAGGGCGATTACGTGCGCGACATGGCGCGGCAGATCAAGGAAGCGCACGGCGAGCGCTATGCGCATCCCGCCGCTGCCGTGCTGGCCTGCGTGCCGTCGCAGGAACCGGATGTGGAGGCGCATCTCGACGGCCTGATCGCCGCCGCCAAGGATCTGCTCGGCGAGGAATGGTATTACATCCATCAGCATGCCCTGTCCGAGCAACTCGCCGATTGTCGCGCCGACCTCGAAGAATACGGCGTGCATTTCGACTGCTGGTTCTCCGAGCGCTCGCTCTACGATACCGGCATGGTGGCGAAGGCGGTCGCCGAGCTGGAAAAACGCGGCCATATTTACGTACAAGACGGCGCCAAGTGGTTCCGCTCGACGCATTTCGGCGACGAGAAGGATCGCGTCGTGCAGCGCGAAAACGGCTTGTTCACCTACTTTGCTTCCGACATTGCTTACCACGCCAACAAGTTCGAGCGCGGTTTCACCCAGATCGTCGACATCTGGGGCGCCGACCACCACGGCTACATCCCGCGCGTCAAGGGTGCGCTGCAAGCTCTGGAGCTCGATGCCGACGCACTCGAAGTGGCTCTGGTGCAGTTCGTCAGCCTGTTCCGTGGCACCGCCAAGGTATCCATGTCTACGCGCGCTGGTTCCTACGTCACCTTGCGCGAATTGCGCGGCGAAGTCGGCAATGACGCCTGCCGGTTCTTCTATCTGCTGCGCAAGCAGGACCAGTCGCTCGATTTCGATCTCGATCTGGCCAAGTCGCAATCCACTGACAACCCGGTGTTCTACGTGCAATACGCTCATGCACGGATTGCCAGCGTGCTGAATCAGTGGGGCGGCGATGCGTCTGAATTGCCGCAGGCCGATCTCGCACCGTTGACCGGCGAGCGTGAACTGGTGCTGGCGGCGAAGCTGGCGGCCTTTCCCGAGTTGATCGAGAACGCCGCGCGCGATCTGGCGCCCCACGCACTGGCGTTCTGGCTACGCGATCTGGCGGCGGAATTCCATGCCTGGTACAACGCCGAACGGCTGCTGGTCGACAATGAAGGGCAGAAGCTGGCTCGTCTTGCTTTAGCGGTTGCCGTGCGCCAGGTGATTCGCAACGGTTTGCGTATCCTTGGCGTTTCGTCCCCGGATTCCATGTAATGACGAGACACCCACTATTCCCCAGCCCCTTCCTCAAGGAAGGGGAAACTGCTGGCTCGCTGCGCTCGAACATACATCGTTCCCAGGCAGGCGGTACCCTGCTTGGCTTGATCTTCGGCGTACTCGTCGGCGTGCTGATTTCTTTTGGCGTGGTCTGGTATCTCAACAGGACCCCCTTGCCATTCGTCGAAAAGGTGGTGAAGCCGACGCCCAGGAATGCGGAGGCTGACGCCAAACCCGTCGCCCTGCCGGGGAAACCCGGTGACCAGCCGATTGGCGGGGAAAAAAAGTTTGAGTTCTACGAAATTCTCGAGGGAAAGAAGTCGGCGGAAGCTACGCCCACCCAAACGCAATCCCCACCTGCCGCAAATAAGAAACCTGCAGCGGCTGTGGAATCCATGTATCTGCAGGTCGGCGCTTTCCAGAAGAAGGATGATGCCGATAATCTCCGTGCGAAACTAGCCATGCTTGGCCATGAGGCGGGCGTGCTGGCGGTCGAGGTGCCGGACAAGGGAGTCCTGCATCGCGTCCGTCTCGGCCCGTTCGCCAGTCAGGAAGAAATGAACCAGAAGCGCACCCAACTGTCTCAGGAAGGCTTGCCGGCCAAAGTGGTTCGGGGCAAAGAATAGGAGAAGAGCAATGCCGTTTGGAAAGATGCTGAAAACCACCCTG
This sequence comes from uncultured Methyloversatilis sp., assembly GCA_964488825.1. Lineage (GTDB taxonomy): Bacteria > Pseudomonadota > Gammaproteobacteria > Burkholderiales > Rhodocyclaceae > Sulfuricystis. The sequence goes on from CAZAWN010000021.1 coordinate 22,457, forward strand.
ATGACTGTCTGCGCCGTAGGCGCCGTGAGTCTGAGCACCATCCCTGGCGCTACTGCCGCGGACCCGGTCGAGGGCCGCCAATTTACACGCCTGCAGATGCCGCAGCCGACCGAGGCGAACGGCAAGGTTGAGGTGATCGAGTTCTTTTGGTTCGGCTGCTCGCATTGCGGCAAACTCGAGCCTTTGCTCAAGCCTTGGGTGAAAAATCTGCCCGCTGACGTTACTTTCAAGAAGGTGCCCGCCATCCTCGGCGATAGCTGGGCGCCCGGCGCGCGCCTCTACTACGCGCTGGAAGCGATGAATCTGCTCGACAAGTTGGGCGACGCGGTGTTCGACGCCATGCTCAACCAGCGCATCAATCTCGGCAGTGAAAGCATCCTGCTCGACTGGATTGCCGCCAAGGGTGTCGACCGCAAGGCGTTCCTCGATATCTACAAATCCTTTGCGGTTGATGCCAAGGTGAGAAAGGCCGCGGAAATGAGCCAGGAATACGGCTTCGGCGGCGTGCCGGCGATCGTCGTTGGCGGCAAATACAGCCCGGGTCCGGAGCTGCGTTCCCACGCTGACATGCTGCAGGTGGCCGATTTCCTGATTGCCAAGAATCGCGCCGAACTCAAAAAGCCCGCCAAGAAGTAAGACCCTGATCTCTCCCTTGCGCGTCTTTATCACCGGCGCCTCGTCGGGCATTGGCGCGGCGCTGGCGCGTCATTACGCTGCGCAGGGCGCCACGCTGGGGCTGGCGGCGCGCCGCAGGGAAGCGCTGGAAACCCTGGCTGCTGCGCTTGGTACGCCCTGTTATCTGTATCCGCTCGATGTGTCCGATGCCGCCGCACTGCAGGCGGCAGGCGCCGACTTCATGGTGCGTGCCGGCGTGCCGGATATTGTCATCGCCAATGCCGGCGTTTCGGTCGGTACCCTGACCGAGGCGGCGGAAGACCTGCCGGCGTTTCGCCGCGTTTTCGATACCAATGTGATGGGCATGGTGCATGGCTTCCAGCCCTTCGTCGCGGCCATGCGTGCGGCTCAGCACGGCCGTCTGGTGGGAATTGCCTCGGTTGCAGGGGTTCGCGGCCTCCCCGGCGCGGGCGCTTACTCTGCCTCCAAGGCCGCTGCCATTGCCTATCTCGAAAGCCTGCGCGTGGAGTTGCGCGGCAGCGGCGTGAAGGTGGTGACGCTCGCCCCCGGTTACATTGCCACGCCGATGACGGCGAAGAATCCGTATCCGATGCCCTTCCTGATGCCCGCCGACGCAGCGGCACGCAGCATGGCACGCCATATCGAACGCGGCTCGCGTTTCGCCGTCATGCCTTGGCAGATGGGGGTGGTCGCACACGTGCTCAAATGGCTGCCCCGCCCGCTTTACGATTGGGCGTTTTCCCATGCCGGCCGAAAACCGCGCGGAATCGACCTACAATCGCCCGGATGACGACCCTCCGATTTTCCCCCCGCCCTTCAGTGTTCGACCGCCGGCGCTTGCTTGTGCTGCTCTGGATGTTGCTGACCTCGGGGTTTGTCGCCATTTCACTGCTCGGGTACCAGGTTTCCAAGCGGGCGATTCGCGATGCCATCATCGGCCAGGATCTGCCGCTGACGTCGAGCAATATTTATTCGGAAATCCAGAAAGACCTGGTGCGTCCGGTGCTGATTTCCTCGACCATGGCGCACGATACTTTCGTTCGCGACTGGGTGCTGCGCGGCGAAAAGGACCCTCCGCAGATGGCGCGTTTCCTGCGCGAGGTGAAAGCCCGCCACGGCGCATTCAGCAGCTTTTTCGTCTCCGAGCGCAGCCATAACTATTACACCGGCGAAGGCGTCCTCAAGCGGGTTTCGTCCTTCGAACCGCGCGACGCATGGTATTTCCGCGTGCGCGGCATGAGCGAAGACTACGAGATCAACGTCGATCCCGATCTGGCCAACGCGGACAAACTGACCATCTTCATCAACTATCGCGTCTTCGACTATCAGGGCAATTTCCTCGGTGCCACCGGTATTGGCCTGACCATCGACGCGGTGCGCAGCCTGATCTATGAGTATCAGCAGCGCTTCAATCGCACCATCTACTTTGTCGACTCGCGCGGCATGCGCATCGAGTTCGGCAACCGCAAGGGAGAGGGCAGAGAGTTGCGCGAACACCCCGGTCTCGGCGCCCTGCTGCCGAAAATATTTGCCGAGCAACGCGGTTCCTACCAGTACGAGGCGAATGGCGATAACCATATCCTGCATGTGAACTATCTGCCTGAGCTCAAGTGGTACCTGTTCGTCGAGCAGAACGAAACCGCGGCACTGGCTGATGTGCGCCGCTCGCTTTACGTCAATTTGCTCATCAGCCTCGGGGTGACTCTGGTAGTGATCCTGCTCATTCATTTCGTCATGGTGCGCTACCAGGGGCATATCGAAGAAATGGCTTCGACCGACAAATTGACCGGGCTGCTCAACCGGCATGCCTTCAACATCCTGATGACCAAACTGCTGAGCGAATACCGTCGCGACCCCAGGCCCTTCAGTGTGCTGATGGTCGATATCGATCATTTCAAAACCATCAATGACCGTCATGGCCATTTGGCTGGGGATGCCGTGCTCAAGACCGTTGCCGCTCGCCTGCAAAACGGGCTGCGCGAATCCGATCTGGCCGTGCGCTGGGGCGGCGAGGAGTTCCTGCTTGTACTCAAGGGCTGTTCGCTCGGCGAAGCCGGGCGTATCGCCGAGAACCTGCGTACAGCCATGATGGCCGAGCCCGTGCAGGCGCTCGGCCAGTCGATTCAGGTGACTGTTAGCCTGGGCATAGGTGCATACGACGGCACGGAAACCGAGAGCCAGCTGATCGACCGGGCCGATCAAGCGCTCTACCGCGCCAAAAGCGCCGGCCGCAATCGCGTCGAGGCAGGGTGAAGCGGCAGGTGTGCCGTGGCGCCAGCGCCGAGTTTCG
>CAZAWN010000022.1:0-24778 GCA_964488825.1 uncultured Methyloversatilis sp.
ATATACTTCACATACCGTTTGAAATGTACTTTCAAGAAAACAGTCTCTTACAAGGCGAATGTCGGGGGTTCGAGCCCCTCAGCACCCACCAAATTCCTCCCCCAAGTTCTCCGACGCAAGTAGCGCCGGTTTTCTTGGGGGTTATTATTTGTGGCGAATGTTTTGTGCCGTCTCCCCAGCGCCGAGTTTTGCAATAATGCGGCGAACATCGGACGACCTGAGCGGAGATTGCATCTGACTATGTTTCTGGACCTGAGTGCGGGGGGCTTCGTTGCAAGGTACTGAGCCGAAGGCTTCGGCCCTGGTGGTCTGCCCCGAGTGCGATCTGGTCCAACGCCAGGCGGATTTCTCCCCAGGGGACACGATTCGCTGCCAGCGCTGCAATAGCGCACTGTTTCGTCACCCTGACAAGCCGCTCGACAACGCAGTGGCCTGGAGTCTGACCGGCTTGGTGTTGCTGGTTTTGGCCAACCTGTTTCCGGTGCTCCATTTGTCGGTCGGAGGGCAGGTAACCCAGACTTCTCTGGTTTCAGGGGCGCTGGCCTTGTATCGAGCCGGTCAGCCCGTAGTTGCCGCGCTTGTTGTAGGTATTCTGATTGTTGCGCCGACTCTACTTTTTCTGCTTCAGGTAGCGGTAATTCTGCCCTTGCGGCTGGGACGTTCGCCGGTACAGTTCGTGCGTTTGATGCGCTTACTGACGGCCCTGAATCACTGGTTGATGTTCGACGTCTTCATGCTCGCCATTCTGGTTGCCGTGGTCAAGTTGTCGAGTCTTGCCGAAGTCATTCCCGGTCCCGGCTTGTGGGCCTTTCTGGCTCTGATGCTGGCCTCCATTCTATCGCTGCGCACTTACGATTCACGCTTGCTGTGGGAGCACTATGCAAGGCTTGCAGGTCGTCCGGAAGTCATGTGTCGGACTACTTCGGGATGCGGCCTGTCAGCGCGTGAACGCGGACTGATTGGGTGCACTGTGTGCGGCCATTTGAGCGAAGGGCAGGGCGGCATAGCCGCACAGCGCTGTCCGCGCTGCTCTAGCCCGCTTCACTCGCGCAAGACCGAGAGTCTTACCCGAACCTGGGCGTTGCTGCTGACCAGTTACTTTCTGTTGGTTCCTGCCAACTTTTTACCGATTACGATCACGCATTCCTTATTCGGCGTCCAGGCCGATACGATTATGAGTGGAGTGCTGTATTTCTGGGAAGAGGGCGCTTTCGATCTGGCCATTGTCATTTTTACCGCCAGTATTTTCGTGCCCCTGGCGAAACTATTTGCCTTGACCTATTTGGCCTACTCAGTGCAAACCGCCAATCGGCGTGATCCTCTGCGGCGCACCCGTTTGTATCGCGCAGTCGAGTTTGTCGGGAAATGGTCGATGCTCGATATCTTCGTGGTGGCCTTACTGGCGCAGTTGGTGCAATTCTCCACACTAGCATCCATCGTTCCAGGATATGGGGCGGCCGCCTTTGCGGCTCTGGTTGTGGTCACGATGCTGGCTACGCTGTCATTCGACCCCAGGCTGATCTGGGATACTCAGGAACACGAAGGGCGTAGAGGGGGAATTAGATGAGTATGTCTGCCAACGATTATCCGCAGGCGGTAGTTGCACCGCGCAAGAAGAGACTGCCCTTGATCTGGTTGGTGCCGCTGATCGCCTTGCTGGTAGGCATCGGTTTGGTGGTCAAGACCGCCATGCAACGTGGCCCGTCGATTGTTGTCAGTTTCAAATCCGCCGATGGCATCGAAGCGGGTAAAACCAAGGTGCGCTACAAAAATGTCGAAATCGGGGTTGTGGAACGCGTCGATCTGGCGCGCGATCATGACAAGGTGGAAGTGTTCGTGCGCATGAGTAAATCGGCCGATAGCCTGTTGGTCGACGGTACCCGTTTCTGGGTCGAGAAGCCGCGTGTCAGGGGCACGACGGTGGAGGGTCTTGGCACATTGCTTTCCGGGGCCTTCATTGCAATGGATATTGGTAAATCTGAAGCGCAGCGCAAGGAGTTCGTCGGTCTTGAACGTCCGCCTCTGGTGACTTTCAGCGAACCGGGACAACGCTTTACCTTGCGTGCGCGCCAACTGGGCTCTCTGGACTCAGGTTCCCCGGTTTTTTATCGTCGCGTTGCCGTCGGTCAAGTCGTTCGTTATGAGATGGACGCGACCGGGAAGGGGGTGGATGTCGAGATTTTCGTCAAGGCGCCCTATGATCGTTTCGTGAATGCTCAGACCCGCTTCTGGGAAGCGAGCGGAATTGATTTCGAAGTGAGCGCGCAAGGTCTCCGTGTCGACACCCAGTCGCTTAACTCGATCCTGGCGGGAGGGGTCGCTTTCGAAACCCGGGGCAATCCCGATCTTGCCGAACCGGCTGGCGCCGATGTCGTGTTTCGCTTGTACGAACGCAGATCGGAAGCGATGGCGCAGGATGAGTTCGATGCGATACCGATGCGGTTGATCTTTAACGAGTCGGTGCGAGGACTGTCGGTGGGGGCTCCCGTTGATTTTCGCGGTATCGAGGCCGGTCGGGTAAGTGCTATCGGCGGCTTTTTTGATAAGGAGAAAGGGCTTATCGAGATGACAGTCGACATTGATTTGTTCCCTGATCGACTGAAGATGGTCAATACGAAACGGCAACAAAAGGCGTCGAACTTCCGCCAAGCGATGGATCTGCTGGTATCAGGGGGGCTACGCGCCCAATTGCGAACCGGCAATCTTGTGTCCGGGCAGTTGTTGATTTCGCTCGACTACTTCAAAGGAAACAAAAAAACCGTTATCGACTGGAATCGCGATCTACCTCTTTTCCCGACAACCCCTGGCTCCTTGGTTGGCATGGAGGAGCAGGCCATGGATATGATGAAGTCGCTGAATGCGATGCTGAAGAAATTCCATGGGCTGCCGCTCGATCAGATGACGGGCGAAGTGCGTGGCGTAATCAAATCCCTTGACCAATCGATTATGACGCTTGATCGTACCCTGAATGGTGTCGAGCGCACCTTGCAGGGCGTCGACCGCCAGCTTGCCGAAGATTCGGCGCTACAGATGGATTTGCGCGACACCTTGCGCGAGGTCGAACGTACTGCTGTCGAAGCCCGCACCTGGCTCGATTACCAATCGCGTCATCCCGAGTCCCTGCTGTTTGGAAAACCCCAGGAGGAATAAAGCGCCATGCCTGTCATATATCTTGCCCTAGTGCTTGCTGCGGCACTGCTTGCCGGTTGCGCCGGTTCGCCAGCGGCGCGGCACTACACCTTGTCGGCGGATGCCACAGAGAGTCATCGCATCGCCGCGGATCAGCGCAAGATCGAAATTGTCGCTGTGCGCATTCCGGAAACCTGGGATCGGCCGCAAATCGTGATGACCAAGTCGTCCGCCGAAGTTGCTCTGAGCGAGTTCCATCGCTGGGCAGCGCCCTTGCGGTACGAGGCGCCACGCATCGTAACAAGCAATCTGGCGCGGATTCTCGATAGCAAGACGCTCTGGTTGCGACGTGATTTCGTTGGCATGCAACCGGATTTGCGCGTGCAGGTCGCCATCGACCAGATTGATGCGGCGCAGGGTGCAGGGTTTCAATTGCAGGCAGCGTGGCAGATACGCGGCGAAAACGGTGTGGTGAAAAGCGGTCGCACTGTGATTGCCGAACCGCTTGCCGCGGCCACGCATGAGGCGGTTGTCGCCGCTGCCGGGCGGGCCTTGCTGACGCTCAGTATCGCTATCGCAAAGGATATCCAGACGATCCCGCAGTAGGAGCGGGCCCCTGTTTGTCCAACTTGGCGTTGAGTCTGGTTCCCGTGGCTATAATCGACGCAAACAAAAAAGAGCGGAGTGGAGATGGTATTCAAAGCATTCCTGATCGAGCAATGTGAGGGCAGGGTTGCCGGGCGCTTAGCCGCTATCGAGGAGAGCCAGCTTGATGCGGGCGAGGTGACGATTGCAGTCGCCTGGTCAGGTGTCAATTACAAGGATGCCTTGGCGGCTACCGGGGCAGGGCGCATCATTCGGCGCTTTCCCTGTATTGGCGGGATCGATTTGTCCGGCACCGTCGTCAAGAGCGAAAGTCGAGATTTTCAGCCCGGCGATCAGGTTCTGGCGACCAGCTACGATATCGGTGTCGCCCATCATGGCGGCTTTGCCGAGTTGGCGCGAATCCCCGCCACGTGGGTTTATAAACTGCCTGACGGACTTGACTTGCGTTCGGCGATGGCACTAGGTACAGCCGGGTTTACTGCCGGGCTTGCCGTGGCGCGCATGGAGCAAAACGGTTTGCTGCCTGCCAATGGGCCGGTCGTTGTTTCCGGAGCCACCGGCGGTGTGGGCAGCATCGCTGTCGAGATTCTGGCCAAGTCGGGTTACGAAGTTCATGCCCTGACGGGCAAGGCCGATGCGGTCGATTACCTGAAGGCGCTGGGCGCCGCGGAGGTGATGTTGCGCTCCAGCCTCAATCTTGCAAAGATCAAGCCGCTCGACAAGGCGCTCTGGGCGGGTGCGGTGGACAACCTTGGCGGCGAAGTGCTGGCCTGGATGGCCAGCACCATGAAGCAAGCCGGCACGATCGCCAGCATCGGCTTGGCCGCCAGTATGGAAATCAACACCACGGTGGCCCCTTTCATCCTGCGCGGCGTTTCCTTGCTGGGCATCGATTCCGGCTACATCGGCGATCCCTTGCGTGCGGAAGTCTGGCGTCGTCTGGGCGCCGACTGGAAGCCGGAAAAGGTGATTGCCCAGGCGCGAACCATCGAGTTCGGCCAGTTACCCGAAGTGTTCGACGATTTTCTCCAGTCCCGCGTGACGGGACGCGTCGTCGTGCGCATCGCCAATTCATAACCACAACGAGCCAGAGGAAAAGAGAACATGACGAAATACACCGACTTTCATCGCCGCTCCATCGAAGATCGCGATGGTTTCTGGAGCGAGCAGGCCCAGTTGATCGATTGGCAGACGCCGCCGCAGACGGTGTGCGACTATTCGCGTCCGCCGTTTGTCAAATGGTTCTCCGGTGGAAAAACCAACCTGTGCCATAACGCGGTGGATCGCCATGCAGCCCAGCGCCCGAACGACCGTGCGCTAATCTATGTGTCGACCGAAACCAACGAGGAAAAGATCTATAACTTCGCCGAACTCAAGGCAGAAGTCATGCGCATGGCGGCGATCATGCAGTCGCTGGGCGTGCAAAAGGGCGACCGTGTGTTGGTTTACATGCCGATGATTGCCGAAGCGACTTTTGCGATCTTGGCCTGTGCGCGCATCGGCGCGATCCATTCGGTGGTGTTCGGTGGCTTCGCCTCCGGCTCGCTGGCGACGCGGATCGATGACGCCAAGCCCAAGCTGATTGTTTCGTCTGATGCAGGGATGCGCGGCGGGAAATCCGTACCTTACAAACATCTTCTCGACGAGGCCATCAATCTGGCCCAGTCCAAGCCGGAAAAAGTGCTGATGATCGACCGCGGGCTCGACAAGGGGTTCAGCAAGGTCGCCGGGCGCGATGTCGATTACGCCGAAATGCGGGCGAAGAACATGGATGCAAACGTGCCCTGCGAATGGATGGAGTCTTCCGAGCCTTCCTACATTCTCTACACCTCAGGCACTACCGGCAAGCCCAAGGGCGTGCAGCGCGATACCGGGGGTTACGCTGTGGCGTTGGCTGCATCAATGAAGCATATCTTCACCGGCTTTCCCGGCGAGACGATGTTCTCCACTTCCGATATCGGCTGGGTTGTGGGCCACAGCTACATCATTTATGGCCCCCTGATTGCTGGTATGGCGACCATCATGTACGAAGGTACGCCGGTCCGTCCCGATGCCGGCATCTGGTGGAATCTGGTCGAGAAGTTCAAGGTGAATGTGATGTTCTCGGCGCCGACGGCGATTCGCGTACTCAAGAAGCAAGACCCCGCCTACCTCAAGAAGTACGACCTTTCGTCGCTCAAGCATATGTTCCTCGCCGGCGAACCGCTTGATCAGCCGACGCACGAATGGATTATGGGCGAACTCAAGTTGCCGGTGATCGACAATTACTGGCAGACGGAGACCGGCTGGCCGATGCTTTCCACGGTACGTGGCATCGAAGACACCAAGATAAAATTCGGTACCCCGAGCTTCCCGGTGTTCGGTTACAACCTCAAGATATTCCGCGAAGACGGCAGCGAGTGCGACGCCAACGAGAAGGGCATTGTCGGCGTCGTGCCGCCCTTGCCGCCTGGCTGTCTGTCTACGGTTTGGGGTGACGACGACCGCTTCCTCAAGACCTATTTCAGCCTGTTCAAGGAGCCGCTGGTCTATTCCTCTTTCGATTGGGGTATCAAGGATGCGGAGGGCTATCACTTTATCCTAGGCCGTACCGACGATGTCATCAACGTGGCCGGCCATCGTCTCGGAACACGCGAGATCGAGGAAGCGGTTCAGGCGCATAGCGCGATTGCCGAGGTTGCCGTGGTCGGTGTCAACGACCAGTTGAAGGGGCAGGAACCGGTGGCCTTTGCGGTGGTGAAGGATGCGACGAAGATCGCCACGCCCGAGCTGCGTGCCGCCCTCGAAGCGGAAGTGAAGAAAACGGTGGACAGCATTCTTGGCGCCATTGCGCGGCCCAAGCATGTGCATTTCGTCACCGGTCTGCCCAAGACGCGCTCCGGCAAGATGTTGCGCCGCTCCATCCAGGCGCTTGCCGAAGGCCGCGATCCGGGCGACTTGACCACGCTGGACGATCCCTCGACCCTCGAACAGATCCGCCAGGTGCTGGTTGCCGGCTGATCCATGCCGTCCCGCCAGCGCCGAGTTCTGGAGTCAATTGCCGACTCCGGGGCCGGGCTGGCGTAACCCGGCGCATCAAGCCGGTATGACTGTTGCCCGAATGCGTTTAGCGTTTAGGGGTTTTTTATCCGCGAAAAAGTCGTAATGAAATTGACGGGTAGGGGTGCCCGTCACTATAATCCGCGCCTTTCCAAATCGATGGGACGGATCATGCGCAAAAAGCTTGTCGCCGGTAACTGGAAGATGCACGGCAACCTGAAGAGCAATGCCGAACTGGTGCAAGGCGTGCTCACTGGCGTCGCGGGCATGAATGTCGATGTCGCGGTCTGCGTTCCTTATCCCTATCTTGCTCAAGTCAGTGATGCACTTAAAGGCAGTAATGTTTCAGCCGGTGCACAAGACGTGTCCGAGCATGTGCAAGGCGCATACACCGGCGAAGTCAGTGCGGCGATGTTGTTGGATTTCGGCTGCAAGTATGCAATCGTTGGACATTCCGAGCGCCGCATGTATTACGGCGATACCGATGCGGTCGTTGCAGCAAAGTGCGAAGCAGCGCTTAAATCCGGGCTGACGCCAATTTTGTGCGTGGGCGAGACGCTCGACGAGCGCGAGCGCAATGTGACGGCGGATGTCGTTACGCGTCAGTTGGATGCGTTTATTTCCCGTTGCGGCGTCGATGCTTTGGCGAGCACCGTGGTGGCCTATGAGCCGGTCTGGGCGATTGGTACAGGTCGGACGGCCACGCCCGAGCAGGCGCAGGAAGTGCATGCCTTGATCCGCGCGCGCGTGGCGCGTGACAGTGGTGCCGTGGCATCCGGTCTGCGTATTCTCTACGGTGGCAGCATGAAGCCTGGCAACGCCAAGGAATTGATGTCGCAAGCCGATATTGATGGTGGCCTGATAGGCGGTGCAGCGTTGGTGGCGGCTGACTTTGTGGCGATTTGCGCTGCCGGACAATAAGGAAGACTGAATAGCATGGAAATTCTTTTTACCATTACGCTGACGGTGCATATTCTGGTCGGTTTGGGCGTGATCGGGTTGGTGTTGATCCAACACGGCAAAGGCGCCGACATGGGGGCGGCTTTTGGCAGCGGAGCCTCGGGAAGTCTCTTTGGGGCGACTGGCTCGGCGAACTTCCTCTCTCGTATGACCGCCGCTCTGGCTACCGCTTTTTTCATTACCAGCATGACGCTGGCTTACATGGCAAATCAGCGTCCAGCGGCTGCGAGTTCGAGCGTCATGGATGCGGGTCACACTGAATCGGTCATTCCTGCTGCACCGTTACCGCAAGAAGTTCAGGACGATTCGAAAGCCAAGAGTATTCCGAAGTAAGTACATCAAAATAGGTATATAAGAGAGCAAATTATTCGATCTTTTAGGAGTTTCAGTGTGGTAGATTGCTGCCCTGTTGTAGCTCCCGTAAGATCCCAAGCCGACGTGGTGAAATTGGTAGACACGCTATCTTGAGGGGGTAGTGGCGAAAGCTGTGCGAGTTCGAGTCTCGCCGTCGGCACCAATAATTCAGTTGAGGAAAAGCTTGAAGTGAATGCTCGTGTTTTTCTAAATCACAGCGGAGCGGTTCGGAATGCTTGAAGGCTATTTCCCGGTTTTGATCTTCATTGTCGTCGCGTTGATTTTTGGTTGCGTACCGATCATCATCGGACGTCTGGTGGCTCCCCATCGCCCTGATCCAGAAAAGCTGACTCCCTACGAGTGCGGCTTTGATGCTTTCGAAGATGCACGCATGAAGTTTGACGTACGCTACTACCTCGTGGCAATCGCCTTCATCATCTTCGATCTGGAAGTTGCTTACATGTTTCCCTGGGCGGCGATTTACAAGGAGTTTGTCGAGGCCGACACGGCGGTCCGCCTGTTTGGATTTATCGAGATGTTCATTTTTATGGGCATATTGATCGTGGGTTTCGTCTGGGCATGGGCCAAGGGCGCCCTGGACTGGGAGTAGGCGGTGAGCATCGAAGGGATTCTGCAGGAAGGTTTCGTCACCACCACGCTTGACAAGGTGATCAACTGGACGCGTACCGGTTCGCTTTGGCCAATGACTTTCGGTCTTGCCTGTTGTGCGATCGAGATGATTCATAGCGGGGTGTCGCGTTACGATCTTGATCGCTTCGGTGTCGTATTTCGTCCGAGTCCGCGCCAGGCCGATCTGATGATCGTCGCGGGTACGGTGACCAATAAGATGGCCCCCGCCATGCGTCGTGTGTATGATCAGATGGCCGAGCCGCGTTGGGTGATTTCCATGGGATCGTGCGCCAACGGCGGCGGTTACTATCACTATTCTTACTCGGTGGTGCGCGGTTGTGACCGCATCATTCCTGTCGATATCTATGTTCCCGGTTGCCCGCCCACGGCGGAAGCCTTGCTGTATGGCATCCTGCAACTGCAGAACAAGATCAAGCGCACCTATACCATTGCCCGCTAACCCGTTTTCGAGTCGATCATGAGCGTCAAGTTACAAAGGCTTTGCGAGAAATTGACCGAAATCTTCGGTGTGCGAGTGCAAAGCCTTACATTGGTGGGGGGGGAGGTAACGCTGGAAGTTGCCCCCGCAGATTATTTTGCCGTTGCTCAGACCTTGCGCGATCATCCCGAACTGCATTTCGAGCAGTTGATGGATATCAGTGGCGTCGATTACCTGAGCTATGGTCGTACCGATCTTGTCGCATCCGATGATGGACGCTCGCCGCGTTTCGCTGCAGTCAGCCATCTGCTTTCGCTGAAGCACAACTGGCGTTTGCGGTTGCGCGTCTATGCTGCCGACGACAGTTTTCCCGTTGTGGCCTCGGTCACGCCTATCTGGAATGGCGCCAACTGGTTCGAGCGCGAGGCCTTCGACCTCTACGGCATCCTGTTTGAGGGGCATGACGACTTGCGTCGGATTCTGACCGACTACGGTTTCGTCGGTCACCCCTTCCGCAAGGATTTCCCGGTGACCGGGTATGTCGAGATGCGTTACGATCCTGAACAGAAACGGGTGGTGTATCAGCCTGTCACCATTGAGCCGCGCGAAGTGACGCCGCGCATCATCCGCGAGGAAAATTACGGCCGTGGCTGAGATCAAGAACTATACGGTTAACATTGGCCCGCAACACCCGGCCGCCCATGGCGTGTTGCGCTTGGTGCTGGAACTGGATGGCGAGGTTGTCGTGCGTGCCGATCCGCATATCGGCTTGCTGCATCGAGCCACCGAAAAGCTGATGGAGCATCGTACCTGGGTTCAGTCGCTTCCCTATATGGATCGGCTGGACTACACCTCGATGTTCGTCAACGAACATCCGTTCTGTCTTGCTGTCGAGCGTCTGCTCGGTATCGAGGTGCCGGTCCGCGGCCAATACATTCGCGTGATGTTCGATGAAATCACGCGCGTCTTCCATCACCTGTTCAATCTCGGCACCCATGCGCTGGACGTTGGCGCCATGGCAATGGTTCTGTATACCTTCCGCGAAAGGGAGGATATCTGTGACATGCTCGAAGCCGTTTCGGGCGCGCGCATGCATGGCGCCTACTATCGTCCGGGCGGGGTGTATCGCGACCTGCCGGACAGCATGTCCAAGTATCAGGTCAATCGTTTCAAGAACGAGAAGACCGTCAAGGAATTGAACAAGGCGCGGGATGGCTCGCTGCTCGATTTCATCGAGGATTTCACGGATCGGTTCCCCGGCTATCTCGATGAATATGAAACCCTGCTGACCGGCAACCGCATCTGGAAGCAGCGTTTGGTAGGGGTGGGAGCCGTATCGCCCGAGCGCGCCTTGCAACTCGGCTTCAGTGGCCCGATGTTGCGCGGCTCAGGCATCGCCTGGGATTTGCGCAAGAAGCAACCCTATCTAGTTTACGACCGGCTGGATTTCGACATTCCGGTGGGTACGAATGGCGATTGCTACGACCGCTATCTGGTCCGCATGGAAGAGATGCGTCAGTCGAACCGGATCATCAGGCAGTGCATCGATTGGTTGCGAAAGAATCCTGGGCCGGTGATGACCGAGGATTTGAAAGTTGCGCCGCCGAAACGCGAGAAGATGAAGACCAACATGGAAGAGTTGATTCATCATTTCAAACTCTTCAGCGAAGGGATTCACGTTCCGCCCGGCGAGGTCTATGCCGCCGTCGAGCACGCCAAGGGCGAGTTTGGCGTTTACATGATTTCGGATGGCGCCAACAAGCCTTATCGTGTCAAGCTGCGCTCGGTCGCGTTCCAGAACCTTGCGGCGATGGACGAAATGGCGAGGGGACATATGATTGCCGACGTGGTGACCATCATTGGCACGATGGATATTGTGTTCGGCGAGGTTGATAGATAAAGCCATGTTGAGCGAATCCACTCTCCAAAAAATTGATCGCGAGGTCGCCAAGTATCCCGCCGACCAGAAGCAGTCGGCCGTCATGGCAGCCTTGCACTTTGCGCAAGTAGAAAAGGGCTGGCTGGCTCGCGAAACCATTGGGTTTGTGGCCAAATACCTTGATATGTCTGAAATGGCAGCTTTCGAGGTGGCTAGCTTTTACAACATGTACGACCTGGCCCCGGTGGGCAAGTACAAGATCACCGTATGCACTAACCTGCCCTGCGCTCTGTCGGGCGGGGTGCATGCCGCCGACTATGTGAAAGCGAAGCTGGGCATCGATTTCAACGAAACAACCCCGGATGGCAAGTTCACTCTCAAGGAAGGCGAGTGCATGGGCGCCTGTGGGGATGCCCCGGTGATGCTGGTCAATAATGTCCGCATGCACAGCTTCATGACGCCAGACGAAATCGACAAACTGCTCGCGGAGTGCAAATAATCATGGCGATCCTGCAGAGCATCAACCCCGCTTTGACCGTTGGCTGGCATCAGCCGGATGTGCGTGCCATGGGGGGCGACACGGGCTGGCGACTGAAGGATTACGAAGCACGCGGCGGCTATCAGGCGTTGAAGAAGATTTTCACCGACAAGTTGGCGCAAGATCAGGTGATTGCCGAGGTAAAGACCTCGGTTCTGCGCGGACGTGGCGGAGCGGGTTTTCCGACCGGCCTGAAGTGGAGTTTCATGCCCAAGGGCGCTCCCGAGAAGTACATCGTCTGCAATACCGACGAAGGCGAGCCGGGTACCTTCAAGGATCGCGACATCATGCGGCTTGATCCCCATTCCGTGATCGAAGGCATGATCATTGCGGCTTTTGCGGTGGGTGCAGTGCGCGGCTATAACTATATCCACGGCGAAATCTACGAGCTTTATCAGCGCTTCGAGGATGCGCTTGACGAGGCGCGCGCCGCAGGCTACCTGGGTAAGAACATACTTGGCAGCGGTTTTGATTTCGATCTGTTTGCCCATCATGGTTTTGGCGCTTACATCTGCGGAGAAGAGTCAGCCCTGCTTGAATCGATCGAGGGAAAGAAGGGGCAGCCGAGATTCAAGCCACCGTTCCCCGCGCAAGTCGGTCTCTACGGCAAACCGACCACCATTAACAATACCGAAACCTTTGCTTCTGTCCCCTATATTCTGCGCCAGGGCGGTCAGGCGTTTCTCGATCTGGGCAAGCCGAACAATGGCGGAACCAAGCTGTTCTCTGTGTCCGGTCATGTGAATAAGCCCGGCAATTACGAGGTGCCGATGGGTACGCCCTTTGCCACGCTGCTGGAAATGGCAGGCGGGGTGCGTGGCGGGCGGAAGTTGAAAGCGGTTATTCCTGGCGGATCTTCTGCACCGGTCTTGCCTGCCGATGTCATCATGGACTGCACGCTCGATTACGATTCGATTGCCAAGGCGGGATCGATGCTGGGTTCCGGTGCGGTGATCGTGATGGACGAGACGGTCTGCATGGTCAAGTCGCTGGAGCGACTGGCCTGGTTCTATTACGAAGAATCCTGCGGGCAATGCACTCCTTGCCGAGAGGGAACCGGTTGGCTCTACAAGATGGTGCACCGGATCGAGCACGGCCACGGGCGACCTGAAGATCTCGATCTGCTTGATGAGATTGCCCGCAATATCATGGGCCGTACCATCTGCGCGCTCGGCGATGCCGCCGCGCTGCCTGTCACCAGTTTCGTCAAGCATTTTCGTGATGAATTTGCTTACCACATCGAACACAAGAAGTGCCTCGTGTCGCCCGAAGTGCAAAAAGCGGGCAGTACGTTCCACACCCGACTCATGGCAGGTGCCGCATGCTAGACATCGAAATCGACGGCAAGGCACTACAGGTAGCCGAAGGCAGCAGCATCATCGATGCGGCGCATTCAGCCGGTATCTACATTCCGCATTTCTGCTATCACAAAAAGCTCTCGATTGCGGCCAACTGCCGGATGTGTCTTGTCCAGGTTGAGAAAGCGCCCAAGCCGATGCCGGCCTGTGCCACCCCCGTGACGAATGGTATGAAAGTATTTACCCATTCCGATCTCGCGGTGAAGGCGCAAAAGGATGTGATGGAGTTCCTGCTCATCAACCATCCGCTCGATTGCCCGATCTGCGACCAGGGCGGCGAGTGCCAGTTGCAGGATATCGCTGTCGGTTATGGTGGCGTGGCATCACGTTTCCAGGAAGAGAAGCGCGTAGTACCCAACAAGAATTTCGGCCCGCTGGTTTCCAGCGATATGACGCGTTGCATCAACTGCACGCGTTGCGTGCGTTTCACGCAAGAAATTGCCGGTTTGATGGAGCTTGGTCAGGCGTTCCGCGGTGATCGCGCCGAAATCATGACGTTTGTCGAGCGCACCATTGATTCCGAAATCTCTGGAAACATCATTGATCTCTGCCCGGTAGGCGCCTTGACTTCCAAGCCTTTCCGTTTCTCGGCACGGACCTGGGAGTTGTCGCGGCGCAAATCAGTCAGCCCGCACGATGCCTTGGGCAGCAATCTGATCGTGCAGGTGATGCACAACCAGGTTAAGCGCGTCTTGCCGCTGGAGAACGAAGCGATCAACGAGTGCTGGATCAGCGACAAAGAGCGCTTCTCTTATGAAGCCCTGAATGGCGGCGAGCGCCTGACTAGGCCGATGGTCAAGCAAGGTGGAGCTTGGAAAGAGGTCGACTGGAATGTTGCGCTTGATTACGCCGCCCATGCCTTGCGTGATGTGGCCAAGAACCACGGCGGCGATGCGGTTGGCGCTTTCGTCAGTCCGCATGCCACGTTGGAAGAAATGGCGTTGGCCGGCAAGCTGCTGCGTGGACTGGGTTCGGACAATATCGATTTCCGTTTGCGTCAGAGCGATTTCAGTCTCGATGGCCAGCGTAACGGCACGCCCTGGCTTGGCATGAAGATCGCTGAAATCTCCGCCCTTGACCGGGTTCTGGTGGTGGGTAGTTTCCTGCGGAAGGATCATCCTTTGCTCGCGCAGCGCTTGCGCCAGTCTGCGAAAAAAGGCGCGCAGGTTTCTGTACTGCATGTGACAGACGACGATCTCCACATCAAGCTATTCGCCAAGGCGATGGCCTCTCCCGTCCAGCTGCCCATGCTGCTCGCCGAAGTCGTCAAGGCGGTCGCGCAGCTCAAAGGCGCATCGCTGACGTCCGAGTTCGAGAAAGTCGGCGCTGGCGAGACGGCACAGAAGATTGCGCAAAGCCTGGTTTCCGGAAATACCCCGGCCGTTTTCCTTGGCAACTTCGCCCAGCAGCATCCGCAAGCAGCCATCCTGCAGCGTTTGGCCCAGCAACTGGCGACGATGGTCGGCGGTCGATTCGGGTTCTTGGGCGAAGCAGCGAACAGTGTCGGCGGTTACATCGCTAAAGTCTTCCCGCAGCAGGGCGGTCGGAATGCGGCTCGCTTGGTGTCCGAGGGGCGCAAGGTCTACTTGGTACTTGGCGCTGAACCCGAACTGGATTGTGCGAACGGTGCCGCTGCATTGGCCACCCTCCAGGAAGCTTCAAGCGTTGTCGTGCTGTCGCCTTTCAAGTCGCAGGCCGCTTTGGACTATGCCGATTGCCTTCTGCCGGTTTCCCCTTTCAGCGAGACCTCGGGAAGCTTTGTCAATACCGAAGGGCGGGTACAGAGTTTCCATGCCGCAACGAGACCGCTCGGCGAAACGCGTCCCGCCTGGAAGGTGCTGCGCGTGCTGGGCAATTTGCTCCAGCAAAGCGGGTTTGACTACGAAAACTCGGAGCAGGTGAGGGATGAGCTTCTCGCTGGGAAGCCGGAATTTGTCGCCGGACTGGACAACGCAGTGAAGCCGGCTACGCTAGATATCACTGACAATGGGACCGGTTTGCAACGGATTGCCGATGTCCCGATTCATTTTGCCGACCCATTGGTGCGTCGTGCGCTCAGTCTGCAGGCGACGAAAGATGCTGCAGCGCCTGTCGCGCTGATGAATGCCCCCACGCTCGCCAAGTTGGGAGTTAGTGCCGGGGAGCAGGTGAAAGTCGGCGCTGGCGCGACGGCACTGGTCGCCCAACTCGATGCCGGTTTGCCTGATGACTGCGTTCGCATTGCTGCTGCGCATGCATCGACGATCGGGCTCGGCGCGATGTTTGGCAACCTGACTGTGGAGCGTGCATGATGGAAGCCCAAATACTGCAATTTCTCCAGTCGGCTCTTGGTTCCTCCTGGGGTACGGTCGCCCCGCTATGGCCCTTGGTCTGGTCCATGCTCAAGATCGTTTCCGTGCTGGTTCCCGTCGTTGCCGCAGTCGCTTACCTCCCCTACTTCGAGCGCAAGGTGATTGCCTACATGCACGTGCGGATCGGCCCCAACCGCGTCGGCCCGCTGGGTTTGCTGCAGCCGATTGCGGATGCGCTCAAGCTCGTCTTCAAGGAAATCATCACACCTTCCAACGCCAACAAGGCCTTGTATTTCACCGGCCCCATTCTGGCCCTGGCGCCAGCGCTGGTTGCCTGGGCGGTGGTGCCGTTCGGCGACGGCATGGTCATTGCCAACATCGATGCCGGCGTGCTGTTCTTGCTCGCGGTGAGTTCCCTCGGGATCTATGGCGTGATCGTTTCGGGATGGGCATCGAACTCGAAGTTCGCCTTTCTCGGCGCAATGCGTGCCGGTGCCCAGATGATCTCCTACGAAATCGCCATGGGCATGGCATTGATTGCCGTACTGATGGTGTCGAACAGCCTGAACCTCGGAGAAATTGTCAACGCTCAGGACAAGGGCCGGTTCGTCGGATACGGACTCGACTTCCTCTCATGGAACTGGTTGCCCTTACTGCCGATGTTCTTGATCTATCTGATCTCGGGTGTCGCCGAAACCAACCGTGCGCCTTTCGACGTGGTGGAAGGCGAGTCGGAAATCGTTGCCGGCCATATGGTCGAGTATTCGGGGATGGCCTTCGCCCTGTTCTTCCTGGCCGAATACGCCAACATGATCCTGATCTCAGCCTTGACCGCAATCTTCTTCCTGGGCGGTTGGCTTTCCCCGGTCGGTTTCCTGCCGGATAGCATTGCCTGGCTGCTATTGAAGATCTCTGCCCTGCTGTTCCTGTTCCTCTGGTTCCGTGCGACCTTCCCGCGTTACCGCTACGATCAGATCATGCGTCTCGGCTGGAAGGTCTTCATCCCGATTTGTATGGTTTGGATTCTGGTCGTCGGTGTCTGGATGATGACTCCTCTGAATATCTGGAATTAAGGCTGACGCGAATGGGTGCAATCAAGGATTTCATCGGCAGTCTCCTCCTGAAGGATATGATTCAGGGGATGGCGGTTACCGGGCGTTATTTCTTCGCGCGGAAAATCACCGTTCAGTATCCCGACGAGAAGACGCCGCTCGGTTTTCGCTTCCGTGGCCTGCATGCCCTGCGTCGCTATCCCAACGGCGAAGAGCGTTGCATTGCCTGCAAGTTGTGTGAGGCCATCTGCCCTGCGATGGCGATTACCATCGAGGCGGCAGAGCGCGATGACGGGACGCGCCGCACCACGCGCTACGACATCGATCTGACCAAGTGCATCTTCTGCGGATTCTGCGAAGAGGCGTGTCCGGTCGATGCCATCGTGGAGTCGCACATTTTTGAATATCACGGCGAAACACGCGGCGATCTGCACTACACCAAGCAGATGCTGCTGGCCAACGGCGACCGCTACGAGGAAGAAATTGCCAAGCGTCGCGAACTCGACGCGCCTTACCGGTAAGTAGACGACCATGGAATTCAAGACTTTCATGTTCTATATGTTTGGGGCGATCATGCTCTTTGCTGCGTTGCGTGTCATCACAGCGCGCAACCCGGTGCATGCCGCCCTCTATCTTGTACTGGCATTCTTCAATGCGGCGGGAATCTGGATGCTATTGCAGGCCGAGTTCCTCGCCATTCTGCTGGTGATGGTGTATGTCGGCGCGGTGATGGTGTTGTTCCTGTTCGTGGTGATGATGCTCGATATCGATCTGGTCCGTTTGCGTAGCGGGTTCTGGAGCTATCTCCCGCTCGGCGGAATGATCGGTCTGCTGATGGTTATCGAGATGTCTCTGGTACTTGGAGGAAAGTATTTTGGTGCCGAGGCACTCCCAGGACAGAATATGCCGGAAGGCTACAGCAACACCAAGGAACTGGGTCGTCTTCTCTATACCGATTACGTTTATCCCTTTGAGCTTGCTTCGGTTATTCTGTTGGTCGGGGTGATCGCCGCGGTAATGCTGACTTTGCGCAAGCGCAAGGACACCAAGAACCAGAGCGCTACCAAGCAGATCGCCACCCGTCGCGAAGACTCCGTAAGACTGGTCAGCATGCCTGCTGAAAAAGACGCACCCGCAGCATCGGCTGAACCGCCGCAGAATGGAGGCCAGTAAGCCATGCTGACGCTAACGCTCTCGCACTACCTGATACTGTCGGCGCTCTTGTTCGCCATCAGCGTAGTGGGTCTGTTTCTGAACCGCAAGAACCTGATTGTTCTACTGATGGCGATCGAGTTGATGCTGTTGTCGGTCAATCTGAACTTTGTGGCTTTCTCGCATTTTCTGAATGATCTTGCCGGACAGCTCTTCGTATTCTTCATCATGACTGTAGCAGCTGCCGAAGCGGCCATTGGCCTGGCCATTCTGGTTGTCTTGTTCCGCAATCTCTCGACCATCCATGTCGACGATCTCGACAGCCTGAAAGGGTAGTGCGCATGAAACTGCTCTATCTCATTGTCCCGCTTGCTCCCCTGTTGGGGGCAATCATTGCCGGACTGTTCAGTAAAGCGATCGGGCGCGCCGGTGCGCACTCGGTCACGATTCTCGGCGTGGGGATATCCTTTATTGCCTCGGTCTACATCTTCATGGATGTGATGGCCGGCAACACGTTCAACGGCGATCTGTACACCTGGCTTGAATCCGGCGGTCTATCGTTCAAGATTGGCTTCCTGATCGATCCGCTCACTACCGTGATGATGATCGTGGTCACCTTCGTCTCGCTGATGGTGCATATCTACACGATTGGCTACATGGCGCACGACGAGGAAAACTGGCCGGCCGACAGCAAGGCGGGAACCCATAGCTACCAGCGCTTCTTCTCCTATATTTCACTGTTTACTTTCTCGATGCTGATGCTCGTGATGAGCAACAACTTCGTACAGTTGTTCTTCGGTTGGGAAGCGGTAGGTTTGGTGTCTTATTTACTCATTGGGTTCTGGTCGAATCGACCCACCGCGATTTACGCAAACCTCAAGGCATTCCTGGTCAATCGTGTGGGTGACTTCGGCTTCCTTCTGGGCATCGGCCTGATTGCCGCCTATGCGGGCAGTCTCGATTACGCCACCGTCTTCGGCAAGTCCAAGGAACTTGCCTCAATGACCGAAGCCGTTACCGGCTGGCCCTTGATCACGGCGATTTGTATCGGTCTGTTCGTCGGCGCCATGGGGAAGTCGGCACAGTTTCCCCTGCATGTCTGGTTGCCCGATTCGATGGAGGGCCCGACCCCGATCTCAGCGCTGATCCATGCCGCAACGATGGTGACCGCCGGCATCTTCATGGTATCGCGCATGTCGCCGCTGTTCGAGTTGTCCGATACCGCGCTGTCGATGATCATTGTGGTAGGCGCTATCACGACGCTGTCGATGGCCTTGATCGCTATCGTCCAGACCGATATCAAACGCGTGGTTGCCTACTCGACCCTGTCGCAACTCGGATACATGACCATGGCACTGGGCGCTTCGGCGTACTCGGTAGCCATCTTCCACCTGATGACGCATGCCTTCTTCAAGGCGGTGCTGTTCCTCGGCGCCGGTTCGGTCATCATCGCCATGCATCATGAGCAGGACATGCGCAAGATGGGCGGTTTGCGCAAGTACATGCCAATAACCTACGCCACGGTGTTGATTGGGGCGATTGCGAATGCCGGCCTGCCTCCGTTCGCCGGATATTTCTCGAAGGATTCGATCATCATGGCGGTACAGGCATCGCAAGTCGGTGGGGCGACGTTTGCCTACATTTGCGCGCTGGCGGCCGTGTTTGTCGGCGGACTGTATTCCTTCCGTCTGGTTTTCTTCGCCTTCCATGGCAAGGAGCGCTTCCGCGACGTGCATGACGACCCCCATCACGATGCACATGGCCACGGGGGGCATGCCGTGCATGAACCCCATGAGTCGCCCAAGGTCGTTACTTTGCCATTGATCTTGCTTGCCATTCCGGCGATCGCATCCGGCTGGGTGATAGGCGGTTTCCTGTTTGGCAATTGGTTTGGCGATGCGATAGTGGTTGATCCTGCCCATGGTGCGATGGCGCAATTGCAATCCGTATTTACCGGCGTGTTCGGCATGATTGCCCACGGCTTTGTGACCCTGCCGTTCTGGCTGGCGCTCTCCGGGGCGGTGCTGGCTTGGTATCTGTACATTGTTCGACCTGATCTGCCGGCAAAGATCAAGGAGAAGGCCGGTTTCCTCGTGACCATCCTTGAACGGAAGTACGGATTTGACGAATTTAACGACTGGTTCTTCGCCGGCGGTGCGCGCGGTATCGGCCGCGGCCTGTGGAGGGTCGGCGACCAGGCGCTCATCGACGGTGTGGCGGTGAATGGTACGGCGCGACTGGTGGGCTGGATTTCGAGTGTCGTGCGACTGATTCAAACGGGTCACATCTATCAGTACGCGTTTGCAATGATCATCGGGGTCTTTGTCTTGATGACCCTATGGATGAACCGAGCCTGACGGAACCGATGCCATGAGTTCTTCTCTTCTTAGTCTGGCCATCTGGATACCGATCCTGGGCGCTTTTGTGGTGTTTGCCGCCGGCAACTCCAAGAACCTTGCTCGCTGGGCAGCCTTGCTCGTTGCTTTAACCGGATTCGCCATCACGATACCGCTCTATGTCGGTTTCGATGTCAGTCAGGCCGGCATGCAGTTTGTCGAGCATCGCGCCTGGATCCCCCGTTTTAATATCGAATACTTCCTCGGCGTTGATGGTATATCGGTGTTGTTCATCCTGTTGAACAGTTTCATCACCATTCTCGTCGTGATCGCCGCCTGGGAAGTCATTGAAGACAAGGTTGCCCAGTACATGGGAGCCTTCCTGATCATGTCGGGGCTCATGAACGGCATCTTTTCCGCACTCGACGCCGTGCTGTTCTATGTCTTTTTTGAAGCCTCGCTGATCCCGATGTACATCATCATCGGCGTATGGGGCGGCCCGAATCGGGTGTATGCAGCCTTCAAGTTCTTCCTTTACACGCTGCTCGGCTCGTTGTTGATGCTGGTTGCGCTGATCTGGCTTTTCCTGCAGTCCGGCGGAACCTTCAACTTGCTGGAGTGGCATCAACTGCGCATCGAATTCGCGCCGCAGATATTGATCTTCCTCGCCTTCCTGATTGCCTTTGCGGTCAAGGTGCCGATGTGGCCGGTGCATACCTGGTTGCCGGATGCGCACGTTGAAGCACCGACCGGCGGTTCGGTGGTGCTGGCGGCGATCATGCTCATGTTGGGTGCCTATGGCTTCCTGCGGTTCTCCCTGCCGATTGCTCCGGATGCCAGTCAGTATCTGGCGCCGATGATGATTGCCTTATCCCTGATCGCGGTGATTTACATCGGTTTTGTCGCCCTGGTGCAGGCCGACATGAAGAAGCTGATTGCTTACTCGTCGATCTCGCATATGGGCTTTGTGACGCTCGGTTTCTTCATCTTCAACCAGATCGGCATTGAGGGTGCGCTGGTACAGATGATCTCGCACGGTTTCGTTTCGGGCGCGATGTTCCTTTGCGTGGGGGTGATGTACGACCGCATGCATTCGCGGCAAATTGCCGATTACGGCGGAGTGGTACACAGCATGCCGAAGTTTGCCGGTTTCTTCCTCTTGTTCGCCATGGCCAACGCCGGCCTTCCCGCGACTTCCGGCTTCGTCGGAGAGTTCATGGTAATTCTCGGCGCCGTGAAGAGTAATTTCTGGATCGGTTTCCTGGCTGCCACAACCCTGATTCTCGGTGCAGCTTATACCCTATGGATGTTCAAGCGGGTAGTTTTCGGTCCTGTCGCAAATGCTCATGTGGGTGAGATGCCAGACCTGAATCGACGCGAGTTTCTTATTCTTGCTGTTCTGGCGCTTTGCGTCCTGGCTATGGGCATTTATCCCTTCCCCTTCACCGAAGTGATGCATGCTTCGGTTGACAACCTGCTCAAGCATGTTGCAGTGAGCAAGCTCTAACGGCGCAAAGCGATGATCAATAATTTCGTCCCGCCCGATCTTTATCCCGCCTCCGCAGAAATTTTTCTGCTGGTCATGGCCTGTGCCATTCTTTTGGTCGATGCTTTCGTCGGCGCGGCGCAACGCTGGATAACTGCCGCATTGACAGTGCTAACGCTGGTTGGCAGCGCCTTGATCACCTATCTGACGATGGATGGGCAAGTGGTGCTGACTTTCAGCAACATGTATGTCGATGATCTGCTGTCCGACTTTCTCAAGCTGATTCTCTACCTGACGGTTATCGTGGTGATCATCTACAGCCGCGACTATCTGGTGGTGCGCAATCTGGACAAGGGGGAATACTACCTGCTGGTCCTGTTCGCCACCCTGGGCATGATGGTGATGATCTCGGCAGCCAGTTTCGTGACGATCTACCTTGGCCTCGAACTGATGTCCCTGGCCTTGTATGCCTTGGTTGCGATTGATCGCGATTCGCCACGGGCGACCGAGGCCGCGATGAAGTATTTCGTTCTCGGCGCTCTGGCCTCTGGTCTACTTCTCTATGGCATGTCCATGGTGTATGGCGCCACAGGTACGCTGGAGATTGGCGGAGTCGCACAAGCGCTTCATCTCGGCGTGGCGAACAAGACCGTACTGGTGTTCGGCCTGGTGTTCATCGTCTCAGGCATTGCGTTCAAGCTTGGTGCAGTTCCCTTCCACATGTGGGTGCCGGATGTCTATCACGGTGCGCCGACCCCGATTACGCTGCTGATCGCTTCCGCTCCGAAGCTGGCCGCTTTCGCCATCACAATGCGCATGCTGGTATATGGCTTGTTCGATCTGGCCGAGCACTGGCAACAGATGCTGATGATTCTGGCCTTGCTTTCGATCGCGGTCGGTAATGTGGTTGCAATTTCACAGACGAATATCAAGCGCATGCTGGCCTATTCGGCGATCTCGCACATGGGCTTCCTCTTGCTGGCCATGATGAGCGGCGTGGTTGGCCCCGACAAGCACTTCGCGCTGAATGCCTATAGCTCGGCGATGTATTACGTGGTGGCCTATGTCATCATGTCGCTAGGCGCCTTCGGTGTGGTGCTGTTGATGACTCGTGCCGGCTATGAGGCGGAGCATCTGGACGACCTGAAGGGCCTGAATCAGCGCAGTCCATGGTTCGCCGCGGTCATGTTGGCGATCATGTTCTCGATGGCTGGTGTGCCCTTCTTTGTCGGATTCTTCGCCAAGTTCTCCGTTTTGCTCGCAGTGGTGGATGCCGGCTATCTCTGGGTGGCGGTCGTTGCAGTCATGTTCTCCTTGATTGGCGCGTTTTATTACCTGCGCGTCGTCAAGTTCATGTACTTTGACCCTCCAGTCGATGCAGCGCCTATCCATGCATCGCCTGACATGCGCTTTTTGCTGTCGGTCAATGGAGCGGCAGTGGCGCTTTTCGGCATATTTCCGGACGCGCTGGTCTCGCTATGCACTTACGCCTTGCTGCGTTCGCTCTGATCTGACCTGCACTAATAAACGTGCTGCGACTGTTGAAGTCGATGTTCCTGTTTGTGGCGATCATCGTCGCGATTCTGGCTGCGCCTTTCCTTTTCATCAGCGATAAAGAGGAGGGCGTGCCTCAAGCGGAAGCAGGGATGCCATGGCAGATCGAAACCTTGTCCGATGGGTTTACGCGCGTCTTCGGCTTGACACCTGGCGTTAGCGTGCTCGAAAACGCCGTCACCCATCTGGGCGCCGAAGTTCAGGTTGCATTGATCGTTGCGCCTGGAACTGAGGGATCGGTCGAGGCATATTTTGATACTGTGAAGCTTGGCTTTGTTTCTGGAAAGCTGATTCTTACCCTGGAGACGAGTTTGGCCGAGCGTGAAGACATGCTGAAACGAGCGGTCAAGGCCGAGTACATGGAAAGCACCACGCGCCGCATTACGTTGGACGACACGGATCTTCGGGCGCTGAAAACTGCGAAGATAAGTGCAATTACCTTTATCCCATCCGCGCAACTCGACGAATCGGTAGTCCTGCAGCGCTTCGGCGTACCGGCCGAAAGGATCAAGTCAAGCGAGCACACCGAGCATTTTCTCTACCCGGACAAGGGTTTGGATTTTCGACTCGACAGCAAGGGCAAGGAGTTGCTGCAGTACGTGGCTCCCCGCGACTTCGCACGCGTACGCGAACCGCTGCTCGGCACAGGAAAGTAAGACGCGTCTTCAGTCGCTGTTTTTGGCAGCTTCGCGTTGCGCTTCGTAAGCAGAGGGACTCGCCCCCGCATGAGCGAGGAATTCGCGTAGGTGCTTGATGTCCTGGCGGCCGAAAACGCTGCCCTGATGAGGATGATGCAGAAAGTACTCGTGGCGATTGAGAACCACCCGGAAGCGCGCCCCATGCACCGGCTGAACCTCCGCCCCCAGATGATGTAGCAAGGACTCGATCTCGCGCCAATGGATATTTGCACTGGGCGGATCCTGAAATAGGCTCCTCAATAAGTGCAGATGCTTATGACTCATGAGCGTTGCGCCTCCGTAAATCGGCCGATAGAAAAAGTAATCATCTAACAGACCAGCAAAGCGATGCTACGGATAGAAGAGACTTGCTCTTTTGGCGGAGGCGGTGAGATTCGAACTCACGAACGCCTTACGACGTTGCCGGTTTTCAAGACCGGTGCATTCAACCGCTCTGCCACGCCTCCAACCTGCGTGCATTATAGCCTGCCAAGTGGCGAGAGACCGAAACGGCGGCGGGCCTCTTCACAGGCCTCATCGCCTATTCCGAGCGCCGAGAGCGGTGCGAATTCGCGACAGGCGGAAGGTCGTTGAGCGTAAATCGAACATCGCACAGCGTTGCCGATTTCACCATCGAGGGCGATACACCGCGACGGTACATCTGGGTGTTCTCGCATGCACGCGGTGGTCGGGGTATAGGGTTCGGTGAGTTCGACCGGAACCCAGCCTGCCGGAAGACTGGCGAGTTCAATACGGGGCAGGGTAATGCGGTAGGTAGCGCAGCATGCGCCACAGGTACAGCAAACGGTGATTGTCGACTCCATTGCTGTCAAGGATAGCAATGCCTGAAACTCGGCGCTGGCGGGACGGCATGGCCGTCCCGCACTGAGCAATCAGCTTGTGCTGTCAGACCGCCACGCTGTCGGCAATTTCCTTGAAGTCCTTGATCTGGTCGAAGTTCATATAGCGATAAACATCGGCCGACTTGGCTTCCAGTGTTTTCACTTGTTCCATGTACTCGGCAACGGTGGGCAGTTTGCCCATCAGCGCAGCGACGGCGGCGAGTTCGGCGGAAGACAGATAAACCTGCGTGTCGATACCCAGACGGTTGGGGAAGTTGCGCGTCGAGGTGGAGACTGCCGTGCTGCCCTTACGGATCTGCGCCTGGTTGCCCATGCACAGCGAGCAGCCGGGCATCTCCATGCGCGCGCCCGACTTGCCGAGCACCGAGTAATAGCCTTCCTCGTTGAGGATCATGGCGTCCATCTTGGTCGGCGGGGCGATCCACAGGCGGGTCG
>CAZAWN010000023.1:0-13859 GCA_964488825.1 uncultured Methyloversatilis sp.
CAATGAAAAGGCCGATTTTCCCCAAAAACTTCAAAGGAACGATAGCCAGGGAACCAAAAAACAATATCAAGAAGGCCTGTTCCTGAGCATTTCTCGGCAACACCCCGGCAATTGCACGCGCTTTTTCCCTGAACTGAGGGAAGGCAAAACGCTGGAAATCCACCGCCAATCGGCTGAAATCGAGTTGGTTGGACAAAAACAATCCGAGCATACCGATGAATGCCAAGGCTGGCAGGCTGCCTATCATCGCAATACGTCGCAAGCGTTGATCGCGCACTGCCGAAAACCATTGCCAGAATAGCAATGCGGGAAATAAGGCCAAGGCTTCCGGCCGGAACAAAGCGGCGATAGCCAGGGCTGCCTGGATTGCCAGCGCCATAGGCCAGCGCGGTGCGTCGGACCAGCGCAGCGCCAGCCAGATGGCCAGCATGCAGAAGAACCAACAACCGTACTCGCGTAATAACTCGTCGCGATATCCGTTAAGGCCCGGCAGTGCCAGCAACACCAGCACGATGTGCCAGACCGCTTCGGGAAACATGCGCCTGGCGCAGGCGACGAGCAAGGCACAAGCGCCGGCCATAAAAAGTGCGCTGAGCACATAACCGGAGGTTTCGAGATCTAGTCCGCTGGCCTGGGCAACCCAGGCCATGAGAATCGACATGAATGGCCAGGGATAAACCTGAAAAGCCGCCATCAGGCCTTCTTCGAGAAATGCTCGCGCCGTATCGACATAAAGCATCCCATCGCGATTGATCGTACCTTTCTGGACGGCAATCAGAGTCAGGAGCAGACTGACCAGAAAGGTGGTGCGCACCGGACCGAACAAGACAAGCCAGGCCTTCACGCGAGCAAGGCCAGGCAAGTTGCCGTATCGATCAGCGATCAAGACTGGCATCCTGCAATAGGGTGCGGTAATCCAGACTTTCAAGTTCGCGCCGAACCCGGCGGCGCTCGGCCTCGGTACCCGTCTTGCGGCCGGCGATCTCCGGGTTGAGGATCATCGTCGCATGGTTGATGTGGCGCAGATGGTTGCCCAGGCCGTGGATATCGAGAAACTTCAGCTCATAGCCCTGCGCTTCCAGCTTCTTGTGCAACACCTTCCCAGCGACGTCGTTGTCGTGAAAACTCAAGGAGAACCGCTGCAACAAGGCAGTGCGATAAAGCGCGCAATGACTACGCAGATACGGGTAGTGGTTGTCTTTCTTGCTCGGCCCCTGATGACGAAATCGCTGAGGCAGTCTGGCGCGCAGAGCGCGCCATGCCGGGTCGAACCGTTTGACGAGGCGACGATACCAAGGCTTGAATTCAAGCTTCCAACTGCCTACCCCCGCGATCCTTTCATGGCCTTCGATCTCGGCCAGCAAGTAATCGAGCCATTGCGGCGAGGTAACGATCGTATCGGTATGCATCGAGAGCACGTAAGGTGCAGTTGCCCTTGTCAGACCAAGGTCGAGCGCGCGCGCGTGTGCAACCGCCACGCCTTCGCCTTGAACAGGTTCTCGTTCGACCAGGGTAATCCAGGACAGCCCGCGCAGATACTCGCTGGAAGCATCTTGAGAGCCATTGTCGATGACAACAACCTGAATGCGTGCGCAATCGGTAAATTTCCGCAAAGAGCGCAGGCAAAACTGGGTCAGTTCGAGGGTTTTGTAATGCGGAAGCAAGATGGAAACCTGAGTGGAAACCTGCCTGGAAACCTGCGGAACTTCAGGAAAGGTCATGTCAATGTTCCGTTCTTTGTTACCAGCACGTCCTCCATGATCAGATACTCCAGATCCGATCCGAAAAACATGTTGAGCGCATCGGTCGGCGAACAGATCATCGGCTCGCCGCGCCGGTTGAGCGAGGTATTGAGCACCACACCGTTGCCGGTGAGTTTTTCGAGCTCAAGCATCAGATCGTAGTAGCGCGGGTTGTAGTCGCGTTTGAGCACTTGCGCGCGCGAGGTGCCATCTTCATGCACAACTTCCGGCACGCGCGATTTCCACTCCTCGGCGACCTCGAAGGTAAAGGTCATGAACGGGGCGGGGTGGGCGGATTGCAACATCTGCGGGCCGACCGTATCAAGCATCGACGGGCAGAAGGGTCGCCAGCGTTCGCGGAACTTGATTTGCGCATTGATGCGGTCGGCCACGCCCGGTACGCTGGGGCAGCCGAGAATGGAGCGGCCACCCAGGGCGCGCGGGCCGAATTCCATGCGGCCCTGGAACCAGGCGACCGGGTTGCCGGCGGCAAGAATCTGCGCGATCTGCTGCGGTACTGCCGTCTCGCCAGCGCCGAGTTTGCGCCACTGCGGATTGGCCGGATGGCGCGCACAGGCGGCGATGACGTCCTCGTTGCTATAGGCTGGGCCGAGATAGACATGTTCCATTTTCTCGACCGGTACGCCGCGCTGCACGGAAACATAGGCCGCAGCGCCGATGGCGGTGCCGGAATCCCCCGAGGCGGGCTGGACGAACAGTTCATTGACCTCCGGCCGGGCGATGATTTTCTGGTTGAGCTTGACGTTCAGCGCACCGCCACCCGCAAAGGCAAGTTTGCCCGTTTCGCGCAGGATATCGCCAAGGTAGTAATCCATCATCTGCAGAGACAAATCCTCGAACAGCTTCTGCATGCTTGCCGCGTAGTGGATATAAGGATCGTCGGCAATATCGCCCGCGCGCTTCGGGCCGAGCCAGTCGATCAGCTTGGGCGAGAAGTAGTAACCCTTGCCGTTCTCCTTGTAGCGGCGCAGTCCGATCACGTTGGCGTACTCGGTATTGACGATCAGTTCGCCGTTCTCGAATTTCGCCAGACGGGAAAAATCATAGCGCGTCGGATCGCCGTAGGGCGCCATGCCCATCACCTTGTATTCGCCATCGAGCATCTCGAAACCAAGGTATTCGGTGATCGCGCCATAGAGACCGCCGAGGGAATCCGGGTCGTAAAACTCCTTGATCTTGGTAATGCGACCGTTTTCTCCGTAACCAAAGAAAGTCGTGGCGTATTCGCCCTTGCCGTCGATGCCGAGGATCGCCGTCTTTTCCGTAAAACCGGAGCAGTGATACGCGCTGGAAGCATGAGCGAGGTGATGTTCGACCGGCACGATCTCGGTCTTTTGCAGATCAAAACCGAGCTGCTGAAGACACCATTCGATGCGCTTTCTGTAGCGCTGATAGCGCCGGTTGCCGGTCAGGATCGCATCGAGTCCGCGATCAGGCGCATACCAGTAGCGCTTGGCGTAATGCCAGCGCGCCTTCTCGGCCAGGCTGATCGGCGCGAAAGGAATCGCGACCGCATCGACATCCCTGGGTTGGATGCCGGCAAACTCCAGGCAGAACTTGGCTGCCTCATAGGGCATGCGACCCTTGGCATGCTTGTCGCGCACAAAGCGCTCTTCCTCGGCAGCAGCAACCAACTTGCCGTCGATATAAAGTGCTGCGGAAGGGTCATGCGAGACTGCACCGGACAGTCCGAGTAGGGTCAATGCCACTGATTAAGCCTCGGAAAAAGTGGCAAGTATACGAGTCTGCGGGCCATGGCGCTACGCTACGGGACAGGAAATCGGCTGACATGCCCTGGTGCGCCTGTAATCAAGAGGCGCTTTTCCGCCGCATGGACCGGTTGTCTTGGTACTGTCACAACACGGGTCGCAAACGGCTTTAACATCCGCCAGCAATCCTTCTTGGACAGCAGAGAGAATGGAAACCTTCCTGATCGCCAACCCCAAGGGCGGGGTGGGCAAAAGCACGCTGGCAACCAACCTGGCCGGCTGGTTCGCCAAGAGCGGCAAACGCGTCGTACTGGCCGATCTCGACCGACAGCAATCGGCGCGCCAGTGGCTGATGGTGCGCTCTTGCGCCCTGCCTTTCATCGCCCCCTGGGATGCCCGCGACGACCAATTGCTGCCTTCACCCAAGCTGGCCACCCATGTCGTTCTTGACACGCCCGCCGGCTTGCACGGCAAGCGGCTCGACCAGGTCTTGAAGCAGGTCGCCAACATCATCGTGCCTTTACAGCCTTCACTCTTCGATATTTTCGCCACCCGCCAGTTTCTCGACGAACTGCTCGACAACAAGCGGGTACGCAAGGAAGCCCTGCGCATTGCCCTCGTCGGCATGCGCGTCGATAGCCGGACGCGGGCTTCGGGCGAACTCGAGCGTTTCCTCGAATCGACGGGACTGCCCATCGTCGCTCACCTGCGCGATACGCAAAATTACGTGCAGGCCGCCGCGCATGGGATGACGATCTTCGATCTATCCCCCTCGGTTTGCCGTCAGGATCAGGAGCATTGGCTTCCCCTGTTGCGCTGGGTCGACCCGCTGAACGAATCAATTGCCCTTGCCTGAAAAATCAGTGAATCCGCTCAAGCCCGACAGCAGTTGCGCCACCTGCCTGTACTTTCAGCGGCAGGAGAACGGCAACGGCGCCTGTCACCGT
Organism: uncultured Methyloversatilis sp.; assembly: GCA_964488825.1. GTDB lineage: Bacteria > Pseudomonadota > Gammaproteobacteria > Burkholderiales > Rhodocyclaceae > Sulfuricystis. Next base: position 4,420 of record CAZAWN010000023.1, read on the forward strand.
TACCCGCCCAGTTTTGCCGGCAGCGATTCCCCCAAGGATATTCACCGCTGGAAGTTTCCGCTTGTCACTGCGCATTGCTGGTGTGGCGAGTATTTCGCCAAGCCCTCCGCCTGATGTGGCAGGCACTCGGCGCCAAAGTCGGCGCTGGCGGGACGGCACGGTTTTGCCTTTGATCGGCCGCCCTGTCTTGCAATACGCTTGTAATAAAGCTTCGGGACAATGATCGATCCTACATACCCCGCCCTCAGGAGGATTCCATGCGTTCCACCATTGCCGCAACCATCGCCATTTCCGCCGCCGCCCTGCTGTCTGCTTGCGCCACTCAATCGAGTGCTCCCGCACCAGCCCCGGCCGCCAAACCGGCCCCCGCCGCCGAAAAGAAAGCGCCGCAGTGCTGGAATGGCGATCAAGCCAAGTTCCAGGATGTCGGCACGAAGGCCACGATCTCCGGAGTCGCCGTCGAATGCAAGCCGACGTCCGACGGCAAGGCCGCCCAGTGGATGGGCGGCAAACACTAAGCGTGTAAGAACGGGCGCGGCAGACGCGGAATGGACGCCGACCTTCCCGCCGCCCGTTTATCCCGATACCCGAGCAGATCAAGTGTGTTCAGGATTTTCTGCTCGCACCGGGTTAAGCCTTGAATTCCTCAACTCCGTATTGCCGATTCGATCGCCTGTGTCTCGATATTGATGTAGGGCCGCTTCAACAACGAAGGAACCTCGTCCGGCGGAAGGGGACGCGAGAACAGGTAGCCTTGCCCTTGATCACATCCTGCGGCGCGCAGAAAGGCCAGCTGCTCGCGCGCTTCAACCCCTTCGGCGATGGACTGTAGTCCGAGGTTATGGCAAAGAGAAATAGTGCTGCTGACGATGGTCGCATCGTTGATGACGTTGCGAATATTGCTGATGAACGACCGATCAATCTTTACGCAACTCACCGTCAGATTACGCAAATGACTTAATCCGGAAAACCCGGTGCCAAAGTCGTCGATGGCAAAATTAATGCCCAAGTCGTTGAGGCGTTTCAACTGCTGCAGCAAAGTCTCTTCAAAATCAAGCAGGCCGGTTTCGGTAATTTCGATTTCCAGTAGATGTGGATCGATGGCGTACTTCCGCAATGCTTCCTCAGTATGCTGGAAGAAACGCGATGTACGCAGTTGTCGCGGGGAAACATTCACGGCCACCGGGACGACCGCCACACCTTCGCTCAGCCACTTGGCTTGCTGGGCGCAGGCAGCTTCGATGAGCTGTTCCCCGAGTTCCATAATCAGGCTGCTTTCCTCGGCGATCGGCACAAATTGGGCAGGGGAGACATGCCCCAAGTGCGGATGGTGCCAGCGCGCCAAGGCTTCCATGCCGACAATGGAAAAGTCCTTGAGGCTCACCTTGGGCTGGTAGTGCAGCTTGATCTCGTTGTGCTTGATGGCAAGTGGGAGCGCAGCCTGAATTTCATTGTTCAGGATGTTGCGCCGGTTCAACGCCGGATCAGCGAACACATAGGTAGATCGGCCTTGCATCTTGGCCTGATACATCGCCGCATCGGCCTGTCTGACCAAGGCATCAACCTCGTCGGCATCGTCGGGGTAAAGCGCAATCCCGATACTGGGCGTGACAAACAGATCCACCTCGACGATACCGGGAAACGGTTGACTCAGCGCATCAATGATCTTGGTTGCGATGGTAGTTGCATCCTGACTACCATGAGTGTCCTGCAACAGGGCAACAAACTCGTCGCCGCCGAAACGCGATACGAGATCGTTCTGCCTGACACAAGCTTGCAAGCGCTGCGCGACCTGGACCAAAAGCGCATCCCCAGCCCGGTGGCCGTGAGTATCGTTGATCGGCTTGAAACGGTCCAGATCTATGAACAGTACGGCAAATCGTCCCTTTAAGCGGAGGGCGCGCGCGCGATAGCGACCGGCAATCTCGCCAAACAGCATCCGATTAGCGAGTCCAGTCAGCTTGTCGTGGGTCGCCAGCTGGTAGGCGGCATGCTTCTCTTTTTCCAGCTGTGCAATGAGAAGAGTGTTCTCCTCCTGCGATCGGGCGAGATGCGCCATCAGTCTTTGCTGGCGCAGCATTGCGCGTCCCCAATAGAAAGTGAACACCAGCATGAGCAAGCTCATCAGCAATGTGGCAAACCGGTATCCACGCTGCGCTGCTTCGTTGTCCAGCAAGATGTCGTACCGGGTTCGACTGACCATCACCACGAGCGGACTTTGCGAAACCCGGCGAAATGCATAGATCCGCTCGTAGGCATTGTGGACCCGTTCGCTGACCGATCCCGACTCCTCCGCAATCGCTCGCTTGAAACGTTCGGTTTCGGCAATTGAACCGAGAAAATCCGGGCGGCCGTCGTGGTAACGAAATACTTCCTGTCCATCGTTTGCGGCCAGGATAACCTCTCCGCTGCGGCCCAACTCTACCCCTTTGTAATAGCGGAAGAAGCTCTTGAGATCGACGATGGCCATGACAAAGCCGCCCGTACTGCCTGTCTGCCGCAAGGGCCGGAAAATGATGAGTACGGTCCAGTCCTTGCGCTGAGTCGTATCGGGCAACCGACCAACCACCAGCAGTTCATTCTCTCCTACCGAATGACGCGCCAGAAATTTCTGTGCCGCTTCTACCTCCCATGGTTCTGGCCTGGGCCAGTTGGAAAACCGGAAATCGCCGTTCGCCGCGAAGACGGCCAGGCGCAGAATCGCACTATCGCTGGCCAGCATTCTGCGCAACTGCTCATGTGCAGCAACATCGTTACCGCCATGAACGAAGTTGCGCCCGAGATAACGCAGACGATCCAGTATCTGGGCGGTATGGGCAGCCATCGCCCGCGCCACATTGTGCTGGTTGGCAAGACTCTCCCGGATTGTCGCCCTGTCGTCATCAAGATCGCGCTGAAGCGACAACGCCCACAAGCAGATCATGATGAAAACAACCAGTAAAGGTGGCCACCAACTCACATGAATTGCGATCAATCTTGTTTTGCGTGACACGATGGCGGATGTAGTTCGCGGGGAAATTGATAGCCGACCAGCGTACCCCGTGTTTGTTTCACCTGCTTTGCAAACCATCTCCTGTACATGATTTCACAAGCTACTTGCACTGTATGGACATCCATCGGTGCCCGCCTGCGAAAACAGGTCGAGACATTCCGACTGCCAATCCAATCTAAGCCCAGCGGATAACGACCGCCCCAAGCGCGACCAGGAGCGCCCCGGCCATGCGCCACCGACCCATGGGTTCCTTGAGCAACCAGGCGCCAAGGAAGGCGGCGAAAATCACCGAGGTTTCGCGCAGGGCGGCAACAGCCGGGATCGAGGCGACGGTCATCGCCCACAGCACCAAACCGTAGGAGCCCATGGTCATCACCGAGCCAAGCAGCGAGAACAGCCAGCGTCGGCGCAGGTGCGCAAAGGCTTGGCGACCACGCTGCCACAGGGCGATGCCGAAGACGAGCCAGGCATTAAGAAAGAACAGCCATAGCGTGTAGGCAATGGCATGGCCCGAATAGCGCGCACCGATGCCGTCAATGATCGTATAGAGCGCAATCACTCCAGCGGTAGCGAAGCCGTAGCCAAGCCCGGAATGGCTGACCCCGCCGCGGCGGATGCCGATGCCGACGGGCAAGGCAATGCCGGCAGCAACCAGCGCGATGCCGAGCAGCAGGCCAGGCGTCAGCGTGTCACCCGCGAGCGGCGCCGCCAGCGCCACCAACACCGGAGCCGAACCGCGCATCAGCGGATAGGCAATCGACAGGTCGGCATGCCGGTAGGCTTGCATCAGCAGCAGGTAGTAGCCAACGTGGATGAATACCGTCGTGCCCAGCCACGGCCAGCTGGCGGGTGCGGGCAGCGGCAGAAAGGGCAGGGCGCAGGCCGCCGCGAGCGCACCGGCAACCGCCAGTCCGGTGTAGTCGAGAAAACGGTCGGCGCTGGCCTTGACGACGAAGTTCCAGCCGGCATGGAGCGCTGCCGACAGGAGCACCAGCAGCGCAACAGGCGTAGAGATCACACTCGGTCAGCCATGGGGCCAGGGCAGCGAATAGGTTTTGACGTTGGTGAAGCTCTTCATCGCCTCCAGCACGCCTTCCTTGTAACCCAGGCCGGAATCCTTGATGCCGCCGAAGGGGGTCAGTTCAAGCCGGTAGCCGGGCACCTCGCGGATATTCACGCTGCCGACATGGAGTTCACTGACGAAGCGCGTGATGACGTCGAAGCGGTTGGTAAATACGCCGGAGGACAGGCCGAACGCCGTGCCGTTGACGATGCGGATGGCTTCATCGACCGAGCCGAAGCGGATGACCGGCGAAACCGGGCCGAAAGTTTCTTCGCGCACCACGGTCATTTCCGGGCGCACATGGTCGAGTAGGGTGGGCGAATACAGCGCGCCCTGGCGTTCGTTGCCGTAGAGCAGTTGGGCGCCCTGCGCGACGGCTTCATTGACGCGCGCCTCGAATAGCTTGGCGGCCGCTTCGTCGATCACCGTGCCCATTTCCATGCTTTCGTCTTCGGGGTTGCCGTAACGCCAGCGCCGAGTTTTATCGAGCAGCAAGGCGACAAACTCGTCGGCCACGGCGTGATGGACCAGAATGCGCTTGACGGCGGTGCAGCGCTGCCCCGAATTCTTGTAGGAACCGGCTGCGGCTAGGCTGGCCGCTTCTTCCAGATCGGCGTCGTCCATGACGATCACCGGATCGTTGCCGCCGAGTTCAAGCACCATACGGCGGTAACCGACCTTCTCGGCGATGTACTTGCCGATCGGCACGCCGCCGGTGAAGGTCACCATGTCGATAGCCGGGTTCGTCAGCAGTTCGTTGGCAATCTCGGCCGGATCGCCGGTCACCACCTGGAACATTTCCGGCGGCAACCCGGCTTCGTAAAGGATGTCGGCGAGCAGCAAAGCGGAGAACGGCACTTTCTCGGAAGGCTTGAGCACCATGCGGTTGTTGGTGGCGATGGAAGGCACGATCTTGTGCGCCACCTGGTTCATCGGGTGGTTGAACGGCGTGATCGCGGAAATCACGCCCAGCAGCGGATCGCGCTGGGTATACACACGGCGCTCGCGGCCATGGGGCGTGATGTCGCAACTGAAGATCTGGCCGTCGTCGTCGAGCGCCGCATTGGCGCCGAACACCAGCACGTCGCGCACCCGGCCTGCTTCGTAGCGACTGTCCTTGCGACACAAGCCGGATTCGGCGGTAATCACCTCACTGATTTCCTCGGCGCGGGCGACGGTGATGTCGGCCGCACGGCGCAGGATTTCGTAGCGCTGGTAGCGCGAGAGTTTTGGCTTATAGGCCAGTGCGATATCGAAGGCCCTGCGCACATCCTCGACGGTGGCCTTGGGTACGGAGCCGATACAGCCATCCGTATAGGGATTGAAGATCTCGATAACGCGTTCGCGGGCGATACGCTCGCCGCCAATACGCAGGAATTCCTGACGAAGGTTCATGGCTGTGCTCCGGGTGACTGTAACGAATCGTTCATTGAACTGCCATCAATGCGAAACATCGCGAGAAAAGAATGCAGGGCTCGACAGCAGATACAGCGCCATGTTGTCGCCAAAACATTACAGCTTCATGTAACCAGGGGAGGAAACCAACATGCTGGAGGCCATCGAGATCAGGAATCTCAACAAAACCTTTCCGTGCTGCAAGGCGCTGGACGATGTCAGCCTGAAGGTGCAGCCCGGCGAAATGGTGGCGCTGATCGGCGCCTCCGGTTCCGGCAAGTCGACCCTGATGCGCCATCTCTCCGGATTTCTGGCAGCCGATAGTGGCGACGTCGTCGTATTCGGTCGCACCGTCCAGACCAGCGGTCGCATCCACAAGGACATCCGCAGCCTGCGCGCCGAAATCGGTTTTGTCTTCCAGCAGTTCAATCTGGTCAATCGGCTGTCGGTGATGACCAATGTGTTGGTTGGCCTGCTTTATCGCGCCCCTCTGTTTCGCTCTCTGCTGATGCGCTTTTCGATAGCGGAACGCCAGCGCGCCCTGGAAGCGCTGGCGTCTGTCGGCATCGAAAAACTGGCCTGGCAGCGCGCCGCGACACTGTCCGGCGGACAACAACAACGCGCTGCCCTGGCCCGCTGTATCGTGCAGAAGGCAAAACTCGTGCTCGCCGACGAACCCATCGCTTCGCTCGACCCGGAATCGGCGCGTAATGTCATGGAGTTGCTGGCGCAAATGAATCGCGAGCGCAATTGCACCGTGCTGGTGTCGTTGCACCAGGTTGAATTCGCCATCAAGTACTGTCCGCGCACGGTCGCCCTGCATAAGGGCAAGGTGGTCTACGACGGCCCGTCGTCGGCGCTAACGCCTCAACTGCTCGGCGAACTTTACGGTACCGACGTGCATGAACTGTTCGACATGCTGCTCGACAGTCCCGCCATCAAGCTACCCGCTGGCCGCACCACCACCGCGCCGCTGTGCGCGCAGGCTGCCTGATTCACTCGCAACTTACCCACAGGAGATATTCGATGATTCGATCCATGAAAGCTTTACTGGCCGCCGCGGCCATTACTCTGGGCGTCGGCGCCCAGGCCCAGGAAGTGAAGGAACTCAACTTCGGCATCATCGCCACCGAGAAGGCCGGCGCGCTGCGCCAGATGTGGGAGCCTTTCCTTGAGGACATGTCCAAAGCTGTCGGCGTCAAGGTCAACGGCTTCTACGCCACCGACTACGCCGGCATCATCGAAGCGCAGCGCTTCAACAAGGTGCAGATTGCCTGGTACGGCAACAAGTCGGCGATCGAGGCCGTCGATCGCGCCAACGGCGAAGTCTTCGTCCAGTTCATCGACCTCGACGGTACGCCCGGCTACTACTCCTACCTCATCACCCACAAGGACAGCGGGATCACCTCGCTCGACCAGGTGCTGAAAAATGGCAAGGAAATGACCTTCGGCATCGGTGATCCGTCCTCGACGTCGGGCACATTGGTCCCGTCTTACTACGTGTTCACGCTGAACAATCTTGATCCGAAGACGCACTTCAAGGTGATGCGGTCTGCGAACCATGAAGGCAACTTCCTGGCCGTGTTGAACAAGCAGGTCGATGTCGCCACCAGCAACAGCGAGATGACCCAGAAGATGAAGGAAAAGTCGCCCGAGAAGCTGGACCAGATTCGCATCCTCTGGACCTCGCCGCTCATTCCGCGCGACCCACTGGTGTATCGCAAGGACCTGCCCGCGAGCCTGAAGAAGAAGATTCAGGACTTTACCGTTGGCTACGGCAAGGATGAGCGCGAGAAGGAAATCCTCAAGAATCTGTACCGTCTGAAAGGCTTCAAGGCCTCGACCGATGCCCAACTGCTGCCAATCCGCCAGCTTGAACTGTTCAAGGATCGCAGCAAGTTCGAGAACGACGCCAATATGTCTGAAGCTGACAAAAAAGCCAAGTTGACAGAAATTGACGCCAAGCTGGCCGATCTGGCCAAACAGATGAAATAAGGTTCTTCCTGCCTGCGTCGGTCGGCTTTCTGCGTCGGCCGGCGCTTTTTTATTCCGCGCCCCATGAGCAAACCATCCATTCGCGACATACCCTTGGCACCCCCGCCGGGCAATATCACCAGCACCCTGGCCTGGGGGGCGTTGTTCATTGTCCTGATCTGGTCCTGGGAGGGGGCGGATATGCGTCCGTTCGATCTGATCAAGGACTCCGGCAACATGGGGACCTTCGCCAGCGAATTCTTTCCGCCCGATTTTCACGACTGGCGCATCTATCTCGAGGAAATGGTGATCACCATCCACATTGCCGTGTGGGGCACCGTCCTGTCGATCATCTGCGCCATTCCTTTCGGCCTGATGTCGGCCGAGAACATCGTGCCGAGCTGGGTGTACCAGCCGGTGCGCCGCCTGATGGATGCCTGCCGCGCCATCAACGAGATGGTGTTCGCCATGCTGTTCATCGTCGCCGTCGGCCTCGGCCCCTTCGCCGGCGTGCTGGCACTGTGGGTGCATACCACCGGGGTGCTGGCCAAGCTGTTTGCCGAAGCCGTCGAAGCCATCGATCCGCGCCCGGTCGAAGGCGTGCGTGCGACCGGCGCCAATGCGCTGGAGGAAATCCTCTACGGCGTCATTCCGCAAGTACTGCCCTTGTGGATTTCCTACTCGCTCTACCGCTTCGAGTCGAACGTGCGCTCCGCCTCGGTGCTCGGCATCGTCGGCGCCGGTGGCATCGGCGTCATTCTCCACGAGGTGATTCGTGGCTTCGAATATGCCCAGACCGCCGCCGTGCTGCTCATCATCATTGTCTCGGTCACCCTGATCGACCTTGTTTCCGCCCGTATCCGTCAACTCGCCATCTAACAACATGAAAACTGTAGAACTCAACGGCGTGACTTACCAGTGGCCGCGTCAGCCTGTGGTCGTCGTCTGTGTCGATGGCGGCGATCCCGCCTACTTCGAGCAAGGCCGCCGCGACGGCATCCTGCCCAACCTCGCCCGCTTCATGAACGAAGGTTTCTACGCCGTCGCCGACGGCACGGTGCCCAGCTTCACCTGCCCGAACAACATGTCGCTGATCACTGGCGCGCCAGCTTCGGTGCATGGCATCTCCGGCAACTATTACCTCAACGAGGCCGGCGAGGCGGTGGTGATGACCGGCCCGGAACTGCTGCGCAGCCAAACGATTCTGGCCGTCTTCGCCGACGCCGGGGCCAAGGTGGTATCGATTACCGCCAAGGACAAGTTGAGGAAGCAATTGGGCAAGGACCTCGACCTGACGCGCGGCAACATCAGCTTTTCGGCCGAGTTCGCCAACCGCTGCACCTTGGCCGAGAACGGCATCGAGAACGTACTCGATCTGGTCGGCATGCCGCAACCCGACATGTACTCGATGGACCTTTCTTTGTTCGTTCTCGAAGCCGGCATCAAGCTGCTGGAACGAGACAAACCCGACGTGCTGTTCCTTTCGCTGACCGACTACATCCAGCACAAGCACGCGCCCGGCGACCCGGTGTCTGACGAGTTCTACCGCCGCATCGACGAGAAGATCGGCCGTCTTGCCGAATTGGGCGCGGTCGTCGGCGTGACTGCCGACCACGGCATGAACGATAAGTCGCAGGCCGACGGCACGCCCAAGGTCATCTACCTGCAGGACATTCTCGATGCCGAATTCGGCGCCGGCGAGACCAGGGTGATCTGCCCGATAACCGATGCTTTCGTGCGCCACCACGGCGCGCTGGGCGGTTTCGTGCGCGTCTGGATACGCGGCCCGCGCGCCACGCCGCAAGCCATCATCGCCCTCATCAAGGACACCCCCGGCATCGCCATGGCGCTGACCAAGGACGAAGTGTGCACGCGCTTCGACCTGCCGCCGGATCGCGAAGGCGATGTCGCCGTGATCGGCGATAGCGGCACGGTGATCGGCGCAGCCGCGGCCGAGCACGACCTGTCCAACCTGTCCGACGCCCGCCTGCGCAGCCACGGCTCGACCACCGAAGC
>CAZAWN010000023.1:13959-24466 GCA_964488825.1 uncultured Methyloversatilis sp.
TCCGACATCCATACCTGGCAAGGCCATCGCCCCGGTCCTTGCCCGGGTCTGCTCGGCCACGAGATCATCGGCGACATCGTTGCGCTGGGCGAAGGCGTCGCGCGCGACATGCGCGGCGACAGTCTGAGCGTCGGCGACCGCATCACCTGGAGCGAATACTTTATCCCCGGCAGCAACTACTACACCGAAGTGCTCGACCTGCCGCAGAAGTCGCGCGGCGTCGACAAATACGGCCACATGGCGGCGACCACCGCGCCCCATCATCACGGCGGCTTCGGCGAATACTGCTACATCGTCCCGCACTCGTGGATTCTGCGGCTGCCCGATGTCCTTACAGATGCGGAGGCAACACCGCTCAATTGCGGCGTGGCAACGATGATTGCCGTCACCGAGGCCGCCAACCTCCGCATCGGCCAGACGGTGGTGATCCAGGGACTCGGCCTGCTCGGTCTCTACGGCGCCGCCATCGCCAAGGCGCGCGGCGCCCGCACGGTGATCGGCCTGGATGGCGATGCCGACCGGCGCGCGCGTGCGCACCGCTTCGGCGTCGATCTGGCGCTCGATCCGGCCATGGACAAGGCCGACCTGATGCAGGAAGTGTTAGCCCTGTGCCGCCCCGAAGGCCCGGATGTCGTCCTCGAAGTCTGCGGCGCCGCGCAGGCGATCCAACAAGGCATCGACCTGCTGCGCACCGGCGGTACCTACGTGCTGGGCGGCGTGGTCAATCCGCAGGCGATGGTGACACTCGACGCCAATCTCATCCTGAAGAAAATGTTGACCGTTCGCGGCATCCACAACTATCACCCGCGCAACCTGATCGAGGCGCTCGACTTTGTCGTCGCCAATCGCCGCCGCTTCCCCTTCGCCGAACTGGTCGATGGCCAGTACCCCCTGGAGCGTGTCGGCGATGCGATGGCGGATGCCGCCGCGCATCGCGTGCTGCGCGCCGCCATTCTCCCCTGAACCGGAACACATCATGAATGAACCGATCCTCCTGACCCCCGGCCCGCTGACCACGACGCGCCAGACCAAGGAAGCCATGCTGGTCGATTGGGGCTCCTGGGATGGCGCCTTCAATGCCCTCACGGCCTCGGTCTGCCGCGATCTCGCGGCCATCGCCCACGCTGGCGCAAGCCATGTCTGCATACCGCTGCAGGGCAGCGGGACCTTTGCCGTCGAAGCGGCGCTCGGTACGCTCGTGCCGAAATCCGGCAAGGTGCTGGTACCCAACAACGGCGCTTATTGCCAGCGTATCGTGCGCATCCTCAATTACCTGGGCCGCGCCGCTGTCGTGCTCGACATCCCCGAAGACCAGCCGGCCGACCCGGAACAGATCGATGCCGCTCTACTGGCCGACTCGGCCATCACGCACGTCGCCCAGGTGCATTGCGAAACCGGCACCGGTCTCCTCAATCCCCTGCCCGAGATAGCCACCGTGGTCCAGGCGCACGGACGCCGCATGATTGTCGATGCCATGAGCGTCTTCGGCGTGATCCCGGTCGATCTGCAAACCATGCCGATTGACGCGCTGATCGCCGCCTCCGGCAAATGCATCGAAGGCGTGCCGGGCATGGGCTTCGTCATCGCCCGGCGCGAGGCGCTGGCCGGGGCGAAGGGCCAGTGTCATTCGCTTGCCATGGACCTCTACGACCAGTGGGTCTATATGGAAGCGACCGGGCAGTGGCGCTTTACCCCACCGACCCATGTGGTCGCCGCCCTGCGTGCGGCACTCGATCAGTTTCAGACCGAAGGCGGACAGCCTGCCCGTCTCGAGCGCTACGCCGACAATTGCGCCACGCTGGTGCGCGGCGTGCGCGCCTTGGGATTGCGGACTTTCCTCGACGATGCAGTGCAGGCGCCGATCATCGTCACCTTCCATGCGCCGGCCGATCCCGCCTACGCATTCGCCGAACTGTATCGACGCGTACGTGACAAGGGCTTCATACTTTATCCGGGCAAACTGACGGCCGTCGAAACCTTCCGTGTCGGCTGCATCGGCGCCATCGGTGCGCTGGATATCGTGCGTGCCGTCGAAGCGATCGGCACATCTCTCGAGGAGATGGGCGTCACCCTGCCGTCGTCCGCCGCATGAACACGGCAGCCCGCGTCGTCATCCTCGGCGCGGGCTTCCTGGGCAGCGCCAAGGATTCCACTGGTACGGCAGACGCTCTACGCCATGGCCGCATTCGCCGGTTTGGGTCGTCCGGTTCCCATCCATCGCTGCGGCGCTTTGCATCTGGCTGATCGCAACGAAGCGCTTTGTCGCTAATACCGAATGAACGATGGCTGTTCGTAGCGGTTGCTGTATTTATCGCCCCTGAGCTAGACTTTCCGCCCAGGAAGGCCCGCCGATCAGCGGGCCAAATGCTCTGGCAACTGCGGTTGAAACGGTAGGAATCGTGTTCAAACAATTCGGACAGCTTGACACCTTTGCCCTGCGTGCCCTGTGGGGTCTGATCGCCGGCTTGATTGTCGCGGTGGCCGTGGGTCTTTATTGGTTCCAGCAACAGACTTATCGTCACGAAACCAACAACGCAAGCTTGAACGCAGCGGCGGCGAACGAAGCCTTTGCGGAGCATACCGCGCGTGTCGTCACTGAAGTCGATACGATTTTGAATGCCGTGCGCGGGTTCTACCAACGTACCCAATCTGTCGAAGAAACGGAACGCTTCATTGCCGGCCTGAATTACGACAGCAACTTTATCGAGAACATTTTCCTGCTGGATGCGCAGGGCTTCATCCTCATCCCGCAAAAAGACCGGGCGAAGGGCTTGAATGCCAAGCATCGCGACTTCTACAAGTTCCATGCTGACACCCCCGAAGACACGCTGTTCATATCGCCTGTCAGTCGTGGTCAGGTCACCGGGAAACTGCAATTTCGCGTGACGCGTCGTCTGAGCGCCCCGGATGGTTCGTTTGGCGGCCTGGTCCTGGCTCCGGTGGAACCCAAAGCGTTCACCGATTACTACCGGATGCTGATGACATCGAAAGACAGCCTCGCCTCCCTGTTGGGTATCGCCGATCGCAAACTTCGCGCACGCATGCCGGATGAAGGCAAGGATATCTGGCAGCAAGCCGTCGAATCGCCCGTGTGGGAGGCATTGGAGAAGGCACCCTCCGGTCAGTTTCGGAATCGCAGTCCGATCGATCATATTGAGCGGGCTTACTTCTACCAGCAGGTTGGCAAGCTGCCGCTCGTCGTCGTCAATGGCTATTCGGAAAGCGATATCCGACAATCGGTCAGTGGCCGCATGGTGCTGATGAGCGTCATTGCGGCGGCCGCCGTCATCATTCTGCTCGGACTCGCCGCCTTCCTGACGCTTGCGCATCGCCAGCGCGATGCAATCAAGCGGAACAATGAGCAGCTTGAGCGCTTGGTCGGCGAGCGCACAGCCGACCTCTCGCTGGCAAAGCAGAAAGCCGAGGCGGCCAATCGCGCCAAGACAGCCTTCTTGGCGAACATGAGTCACGAACTACGCACACCGATGAACGGCATCATGGGCATGATGGCACTCGCCCGCCGGCGCATGACCGACCCGCAAGGCCTGGACAAGCTCGACAAGGCGAAAGGCGCGGCAGATCGCCTGCTCTCGGTGCTTAACGACATTCTCGACATTTCCAAGATCGAGGCTGAACGCATGGTTCTGGAGGATGTTCCGCTGCAACTCGGCGAGGTTATGGTGAACGTCGTCGAGGTGCTCAATCCCAAGGCGGCCGACAAGGGCCTCCGGCTGAGCGTCAATCTGCCGGGCGATCTGGCGCGCCTGCGCCTGAGAGGCGACCCCTTGCGACTTGGGCAGATCATTCTCAACCTTGCGGGCAATGCCATCAAATTCACCGAAACCGGCGGCATCGCGGTTGCTGTGCGGACGCTTGCAGAGACCCCCGAATCCCTGTCCCTGCGTATCGACATTCAAGATACCGGCATCGGCATAGACCCGGAAGCGCAGACCCGCCTGTTCCAGGCTTTCGAACAAGCCGACAACAGCATGACCCGCCGCTTTGGCGGCACTGGATTGGGGCTCGCCATCAGCAAGCGTCTGGTCGAGATGATGGGGGGCGAGATCGGCGTGGAGAGTACGCCTGGGCAAGGCAGCACCTTCTGGTTCAGTTTCACGCTCAAGAAACGGCTTGAAGATGCCGTCGAGCCAACGCCGAGTTTTTCGTCCCCTCCACCCGAACAGCAGCTCAAGCGCGACTACTTCGGCGTGTCGGTTCTACTGGCCGAAGATGAGCCGATCACGCAGATTGTCTCCAGCGGTTTGCTTGAGGATGTGGGGCTCGTCGTGGACCTTGCCGAGGATGGGCAGAAGGCCCTCGATCTCGCTCGCCGTCAGCGCTACAGCCTGATTCTCATGGACATGCAGATGCCGGACATGAACGGCGTGGAAGCGACGCGTGCGATCCGGGCCGACTCGCTGAACAAGAACACTCCAATCCTCGCGATGACCGCGAATGCCTTCGACGATGATCGCGACACCTGTCTCCAGGCCGGCATGAACGAACACATCAGCAAGCCGGTCGACCCACAGAAACTGTACGAAACCCTGTTGAAGTGGCTTGGCAGCCCGCGCGCCTAACAATAAGCTTTCGTATCGCCGTTTTCCGGCGAAGGTGCGGAAAACGGACGAGTTATGCGGATGGCGCTGGCCGCGCGCTTGTCAAACTCCTGAAACAGTCCCGGTGGAGAATCGCATCGAGTCGTTCTTCCCTGACTGGCTCCTCCAAAGCAGTATTGCCCGGCCTTGTGCCGGGCTTCTTTTTACTTTCAGCCTCCATCTCATGTACCCCAACCGCGACCGACTGGTGATCTTCGATGCCGATGGCACGCTGATCGATGCCTTTCATGCCATCGAGGCCGCTTTTTCTCATCACGAGATGGATATCGGTGATCTGGAACGCTTCCAGAAACGTCGCAAGCTGCTCAAGTTTCTGGGGGGGCTGCGCGAATTCCCGAAGAACCTGCGCAAGCAGTTTGGCAAGCAAAGCCGCCGACGCCTGATCGAGACCCTGACCGAAGTGTATCGGCAGCGAACCAGCCTCTATCCCGGTCTCGCCGAACTCCTCCGCCAGCTGATCGATACCCCGGATATTAGGGTCGGCATCGTGACACGCAACATCACGCTGGACCCCGCCGAAACCCTGCGTCTTCTACTGGAGCGACACGGAATCGATTTCGCCGCTCTGGATTTCGTCGCTTGCATTCCCCTCAATGAAGAGAAGCTGCCGCAGTTTCGCGCGATTCGGGCCAGGTTCGCCATCAATCCGGCGCTCGGCTTCGCTTGCGGTGACGAGCATCGGGATTATCTGGCCGCTGTAGGCGCGGGTCTGCATCCGTTCATCGCTTCCTATGGATTCGAAAACTACCGGCGCTTGCAGGATGTTTCGGTTCCGGAAGAACTGATCGCCGCCACACCTCAGGAACTGGCCGCGCGCTTGTGCCATGCCTTGGGGCTATCGCCCCCGCCCGCATCCTCAGAGCAAACGCTCGCGGGGTAAGCGGGCCGAAAAAGTGCTGCCCTTGCCGGGCACGGATTGAATTTCCAGCTCGCCGCCATGCCGGGCCAGCACGTGCTTGACGATGGCGAGCCCGAGGCCGGTGCCGCCGGTGGCCGATGAACGTCCCTTGTCGACGCGATAAAACCGTTCGGTCAGGCGCGGGATGTGTTCGGACGGTATGCCGATGCCGCTATCGGTCACCGCAAAAGTCGGCGCTCCCGCGACGGCATGCCATGAAAGAATGATCCGGCCGCCTTCCGGCGTATAGCGCACGGCATTGAACACCAGATTGCCAAAGGCGCTGCGCAGTTCGTCGGCGCTGCCGCGCAGATTGCCGACCGACACCTCGGCGATTTCGATGTTGTGCTTGCCGGCCGATACGGCTTCGGCTTCCCTCTGCAGTGCCTCGATTAATGCGGACACATCGACACATTCGTCGCGCGGCGGCTGGTCACTGTTTTCGAGGCGCGACAAGGTCAGCAGATCAGCCACCAGTCGGTTCATACGCTCGGCCTGCTCGGCCATCATGTGGTGAAAGCGGCGCGCCGCCTCGCCTTGCGGTGGTTCGGGCGCGTTAAATTGTTCGAGAAATCCGCTAATCACCGTGAGCGGGGTGCGCAACTCGTGGGAAACGTTGGCGATGAAATCGCGATGCACGGCCTCGGTGCGCTCACGCTCGGTCACGTCGGTCGACAGCAGAAGAATGCCCGCATCGGCAAACGCTATTAACTGCAGCGAGAAAACACGTTCGTTGCCATTGGCGCCAACGCGCAGTTGGGTCGGCTGGGTGAGGCGCTTGCTACGAAACACCGTCAGTAAATCGTGAAACTCAGACTTGCGGATCAGTTGCGAGATCAAGGTACCGATGTCGCGCGCCGGATCAAGCGAAAAGTGCCGGCAGGCGGCCGGATTGAGCCACCCGATGTGGAAAGCATCGTCAAGCAGGATGACGCCATCGGGCAAGGCCTCGGCAGCCAGCCGAAACCGTTCGAGTGCGTTGCCGAGTTCGAGATGTTGGCGGCGCTCTTTCTTGCGCAAGGCTTGCAGGCGGGAAAACACCTCGCTCCAGGCTCCGCTGCCATCCGGGATGGTATGCAGCTCTGGAGCATCCAGCCAGGCGCGCAGGGTTTTGCGCTGGCGGATCTGGCCGGCCAACGTAATGGCCAGACCAATCGCAACCGCCAGCGCCAGGAGCGCAAGAGCGGCAGCCGTCATTCCGTTGGGCTCGTGAGCTTGTAGCCGACGCCGCGCACCGTTTCGATCATGGCGTCCCCCACCGGACCGAGTCCGGCGCGTAAGCGGCGAATATAGACATCGATGGTGCGATCCTCGAGGAAACGGTGATCACCGCGCAAGGCATTCAGTAGTTGATCGCGCGTCATCGCCCGGTTCGGGTGGTTCATCAGATATTGCAGCAATTCGAACTCGGTCGGTCCCAGCGCCACAGCCTGGCCCTCGCAAGTCACGGTGCGCGAAGAGGGATCGAGTTTCACCGGACCGATTTCCACGGGGTCGCCCGATAGATGCGGCGCCCGGCGGCGCAGCACGGCACGCATGCGCGCTATCAGTTCCTTGGGCGAGAAAGGTTTGCTGACATAGTCGTCGGCGCCAATATCCAGGCCTTGAATACGATCACCTTCTTCGCCACGGGCCGTCACCATGATGATCGGCAATTCGCGCGTCCTCGACTCGGCACGCAGGCGCTTGGCGAGATGAATGCCGGACATGCCGGGCAACATCAGATCAAGCAGCACCAAGGCGGGCAATCGATTACGTATCTCGCTTAAAGCCTCTTCCGCCGTATCGACAACATCGACCTCGAAAGACGATTGCTCCAACGAATACCGCAGCAGTTCCTGTATCGCAACCTCGTCCTCGACAACAAGGATGCGGGGCCGCGCCGTCATTGATTCTGCGCCTCCTGCTCAAGTTCGGCCAGCTTCATGTGTCGCACGTCGCGACCGCCAACGATGTAGATGACATCCTTGGCGATGTTTTTGCAGTGGTCACCGATACGCTCCATCGACTTGACGCTGAAGATGATGTCCAGCGCCGTCGAGATAATGCGCGGGTCTTCCATCATGTAGGTCACCAGTTCGCGTGTGATGGAACGGAAATGCTGATCGACCTCCTTGTCGCGGCGCACGATCTCCAGCGCCGCGTTGGCGTCCATGCGCACGAAGGCGTTGAGCACCTCGTGCAGCATCGAGGCGCACTCTCCGCCCATATGGCGTACTGCCATGACCTGTGGCGTGTTGGCGACCAGACCGCGTTCAACGATCTTGCGCGTCGCCTTGGCGATTTTCTTGGCTTCGTCGCCGATGCGTTCCAGATCGGTCACAGTCTTGCTCACCGCCATGACGACGCGCAGATCGACGGCGGTCGGCTGGCGGCGGGCGATGACATGCGTGCAGATATTGTCGATATCGACCTCCAGTTGGTCGATCTCGCTGTCGCGGGCGATGATATTGTCAATCTGATCGGTATCGGACGAGGCAAACAACTGCGTGGCAGCTCGCACCTGTTCTTCGACCAAGCCGCCCATGTGCGTTAGCTGGGCCCGCAGATCGTCAAGCTCGGAATCGAATTGCTTGGAAAGATGTTCGTTCATATGTTTCTCCGGCAGGGGTTGTTCAGCCAAAACGGCCGGTGATGTAGTCCTCGGTACGTTTGTCCTTGGGCTTGATGAAGATTTCGTCGGTGACGCCATACTCGATCATCTCGCCCAGGTACATGTAGGCAGTGTAGTCCGACACGCGCGCCGCCTGCTGCATGTTGTGGGTGACGATCAGGATAGTCACTTTCTTTTTGAGTTCGTGGATCAGTTCCTCGATGCTCGCGGTAGCGATGGGATCGAGCGCCGAGGTCGGCTCGTCGAAGAGCAACACTTCGGGGTCTGTCGCCAGGGCGCGGGCAATGCACAGGCGCTGTTGCTGGCCGCCCGACAAAGCGAAGGCCATATCGTGCAGGCGGTGTTTCACTTCGCCCCACAGTGCGGCGTTGGTGAGGGCTTCTTCGACCTTGTCATCAAGCACCGAGCGCTTGGTCTCGCCGCGCACCCTCTGGCCGTAGATGACGTTCTCGTAGATCGACTTGGGGAAGGGATTGGGCTTCTGGAACACCATCGAAAGGC
Organism: uncultured Methyloversatilis sp.; assembly: GCA_964488825.1. GTDB lineage: Bacteria > Pseudomonadota > Gammaproteobacteria > Burkholderiales > Rhodocyclaceae > Sulfuricystis. Next base: position 22,592 of record CAZAWN010000023.1, read on the forward strand.
GCATGCGCACCTCGATCGGGTCGACGCGCGGATCGATCAGATTGGTGTCGTCGGGATACAGCAGCAGCTCGCCTTCGTAGCGGTTGCCGGCGTAAAGGTCGTGCATGCGATTGAAGCTGCGCAGCAGCGTGCTCTTGCCGCAACCGGACGGGCCAATCAGCGCCGTGACCTGGTTTTCGCCGAGTTGCAGGTTGATGTTCTTCAGCGCATGGAAATCGCCATAGTAGAAGTTGAAGTTCTTCGTTTCGGCTTTGACTTGTGCGGGCGTCGGGGGAAGTTTGGGCGTATTCATGGGTTCACCACTTGATGTTCTTGCGGAGGCGGTAGCGCAGCCAGATGGCGAGGGCATTCATCGAGAGCGTCATGGCGACGAGGATGGCGCCCGCGGCGGCGGCATTCTGGTGGAAAGCGGGATCGGGACGCGAGGTCCAGTTGAAAATCTGGATCGGCATCACCGTGAAAGGCGCTTTCAACCACTCAAAGCTAACGTAGGGCACGACATCCGTAATTGGCGCCGGCGGCAGGAAGGCGATAAAAGTCAGCGCGCCGATGGTGATGATGGGCGCCGTCTCGCCGATAGCGCGCGACATGCCGAGGATGATGCCGGTGAGGATGCCGGGCATCGAGTAGGGGATGATGTGATCCTTGGTGGTCTGCCACTTGGTCGCGCCCATGGCGTAGGCGGCCTCGCGGATCATCTGCGGAATTGAACGGATCGCCTCGCGCGTCGCCACGATCACCACCGGCAGAATCAGCAGCGCCAGCGTCAGACCTGCGGTGCGCACACTCTGGCCGAGACCGAAGGTATACACGAACAAGCCTAGCGCCAACAGACCGTAGATGATCGACGGCACGCCGGCCAGGTTGTTGATGTTGATCTCGATCAGGTCGGTGAACCAGTGCTTGGGCGCATATTCCTCAAGCCAGATGCCCGCGGCCACGCCCAGAGGTACGGCGACCAGTGCGGTTACGAACATCACCAGTAAGCTGCCGACCCAGGCCGAAAGAATGCCAGCCTGCCCGGCGCGGCGCGAGGGAAATTCGGTAAAGAACTCGGGGCGCAGGCGTTCCCAGCCGGTCACCGCCATATCAACGAACAGTGCGGCGATTGTCAGCAGGGCGAAAGCCAGACACGCCACGCCGATGCTGGCGAAAATCAGATCGTTGGTCTTGCGGCTCGCAATATTGGCGCGGATTGCCGCAATTTCTTCTTTGGGCAGGGACATTTCAATACCTCTCGCGATAACGGCGTTGCAGCCAGAAACCGAGCATGTTGAAGATCAGGGTGAAGATCATCAGCGTCAGGCCGGCGGCAAAGATGGTGTTGTAGCCCACCGAACCGTGCGGCAGATCGCCAAGCGCCACCTGGACGATGAAGGAGGTGATCGTCGCGGCCGGCTCCATCGGGTTCCAGACCAGTTGCGGCTGCATGCCGGCAGCGATGGCGAGAATCATGGTTTCGCCCACGGCGCGCGCGATGCCGAGGATGTAGGCGGCGCCGATGCCGGAGATGGCGGCCGGAAAAACCACGCGCAGCGCCGTCTGCAGGCGCGTGGCGCCCATCGCGTAGGAACCTTCGCGCAAGGCCATCGGCACGGCGCGCATGGCGTCCTCGGAAATCGAGCTGACGATGGGGACGATCATGATGCCCATCACCAGGCCGGCCGAAAGCAGGCTGAAGCCCGGCAGCGAGGGAATCAGCCACTGCAGGATCGGCGTGACGAACAGCAGCGCGAAGAAGCCGAACACCACGGTGGGAATACCGGACAGCACTTCGAGGACAGGCTTGGCGATTTCGCGCGCGCGCGGCGTGGCGAATTCGGAAAGATAGATAGCGATGGTCGTGCCGATCGGCACAGCGACCAGGAGGGCAAC
>CAZAWN010000024.1:0-24394 GCA_964488825.1 uncultured Methyloversatilis sp.
CATCGCGAAATACACCATCAACCCGGCGATCACCCACGGCATCGGCCATATCGTCGGTTCCATCGAAGTCGGCAAGCTGGCCGACGTGGTGCTGTGGAAGCCGGCCTTTTTCGGCGTCAAACCCTCGCTGATCGTCAAGGGCGGCATGATCGCCGCTGCCGCGATGGGCGATCCGAATGCTTCAATCCCGACGCCGCAGCCGGTGCATTACCGGCCGATGTTCGGCAGCTTCGGCGGCGGATTGAAGACCTCGCTCACCTTCGTCTCGCAGGCGGCGCTGACGAATCCGGCGGTGCAATCGCTGGGCCTGAGCAAGCGCCTTGAGCCCGTGAGAGATTGTCGCAATGTCACCAAGGCCGATATGCTGCACAACAGCGCCACCCCCTTGATCGACGTCGATACCGAAACCTATGCGGTGCGCGCCGACGGCGAGCTTCTGGTGTGCGAACCGGCCAAGGTCTTGCCGATGGCGCAACGCTACTTCCTGTTCTAGCCATGATCGTCATCGAAAAACTGGCCGAGCCCAAGTCTGTCGCCACCGAGCGGATCGAGATCAATTTCGATACCCGCTGCAAAAGCCGCCTGCGCACTCGGCTCGTCAGCGGCGAAGAGTGCGGACTGTTCCTCGAACGCGGCACGGTGCTGCGTGGCGGCGACCGGCTGCTCGCCAACGACGGCCGTATCGTCGAAGTGGTCGCTGCGCCGGAAAACTTGATGGAAGCGGTGAGCGGAGACCCCCTGTTGATCGCCAAGGCCGCCTATCACCTCGGCAACCGGCACGTCGCCCTGCACCTGCTGCCCGGCAAGTTGCGCTTTGTCGCCGACCATGTGCTCGGTGAGATGGTGCGCGGTCTCGGGCTGAAGGTGGCGGAAGTCGAAGCGCCGTTCGAGCCCGAAAGCGGCGCCTATGGTCATGCAGGGACGCACGGCAGTCATGGGCACAGCGCCGACGGCGAGGGCGCATTGGGCCAAACTTGGCCGCGCATTCACGATCACTTTCACTACAAATGAGCCTCGCCCTGACCCGCCTGTTGCAACTCGCCAGCCCGGCCCTGCCGGTCGGCGCCTATACCTACTCGCAAGGTTTGGAGTGGGCCGTCGAAGCGGGTACGGTCAAGGACGAAGCAACGGCACGCCGATGGATCGTCGATCAACTGGAATGGAACCTCGGACGCTTCGAGGCGCCTTTCCTCGCACAGATGATGGCCGCCTGGAAAGTCGGCGCTGGCGCGACGGCACTGGCGCTTGACGCCCGGTATCTCGCCAGCCGGGAAAGCAGCGAACTGCGCGCCGAAACATTGCAGATGGGTCACTCGCTGCGCAAGCTGATCGACGATCTGTTTCTTCCCCTCGCCGTCCCGCCCGCCAGCAGCTTTGCGGCGGCCTGGAGCGCCCTCGCCGTGTATTGGGGCGCCGAAGCCCGCGAAGCACTCACCGCCTGGCTGTGGAGTTGGGCCGAAAACCAGACGATGGCGGCGCTCAAGGCCGTCCCGCTGGGCCAGGCCGCCGGCCAGCGTATCCTGCTGGAACTCGGTGCGCTGATTCCCGGCGTCGTGGAACGCGCCCTGACCCTACCCGAAGATGATTTCAGCAACTTCGCGCCCGGCTTCGCCATCGCCTGCGCGCGCCACGAAACCCAATATTCGCGACTGTTCAGATCATGAAGCAAGCTCTCAGAATCGGCATCGGCGGGCCCGTCGGCTCCGGCAAGACGGCATTGACGCTGGCGCTCTGCCAGGCATTGCGCGAGAAATACAACATCGCCGCCGTCACCAACGACATCTACACCGAGGAGGATGCGCAGTTCCTCGTCCGGCACGCCGCCCTCGCCCCGGAACGCATCATCGGCGTCGAGACCGGCGGCTGCCCGCATACCGCGATCCGCGAGGACGCCTCGATCAACCTCGAAGCCGTGGATCGCCTCAACGCCCGATTTCCCGGCCTGGAAATCGTCTTCATCGAAAGTGGTGGCGACAACCTCGCCGCCACTTTCAGCCCCGAGTTGTCGGACCTGACGCTTTACGTCATCGACGTCGCCGCGGGCGACAAAATTCCGCGCAAAGGCGGGCCGGGCATCACCAAGTCCGACCTACTGATCATCAACAAGATTGACCTGGCGCCCCTGGTCGGCGCCTCGCTGGACGTGATGGATCGCGACGCGAAGAAGATGCGCGGCGAGCGGCCTTTCCTGTTTTCCAATATGAAGACCGGCCAGGGACTGCAGGACATCATCGCCTTCATCATCGATCGCGGCATGCTGCCAAGTCGTTAGTCTGAAACCGCAAGCTGACAGAAGGAGAAATACTGATGCGACTACTTCACACCATGCTGCGCACCGGCGATCTCGACCGGTCCATTGACTTCTACACCCAGGTCCTCGGGATGAAGCTCCTGCGCCGCAAGGACTACCCCGAAGGAAAATTTACCTTGGCCTTTATCGGTTATGGCGATGAGAGCGACAACAGCGTCATCGAGCTTACCTACAACTGGGGGGTCGACAAATACCAACTTGGCAACGCCTACGGCCATATTGCCATCGAGGTGAACGACGTCTATCAAGCCTGCGAGGCGATTCGCCAGAAAGGCGGCAAGATCATCCGTGAAGCCGGGCCAATGAATGCTGGCGCCACCCTTATCGCTTTCGTCGAAGATCCGGACGGCTATTACATCGAGTTGATCGGCGAACGCGGCTGATCGCATGGACAGTTTTATTGCCGATGATCGCGAACGTGTGCATTATCGGGTAGCCGGCAACGGCACACCCCTGATCCTGCTGCACGGCTGGACCGCCAGTCATACGATCTGGAATCCCGTGCTGGCGCCGCTCCAGCATCGGCATCGCGTGTATTGTCCCGACGCGCGCGGCCACGGCGGGCATGCGCTTTCTGTATCGCCCACACCGGACGTAAAACGCCTCGCCAGGGACATCCAGAACTTACTGGATTACCACGCCATCAAGCTCGCCGCATTCGTCGGACATTCGATGGGCGCGCTGACCCTCTGGCAATACATCCGCGATTTCGGTTGCGAGCGGATCACCCATCTTTGCATCGTCGACCAGTCGCCGAAACTGGTCACAGATGCATCATGGTCGCACGGTATCTATGCCGACTTCAACGCGGAGCGTTCGCAACGCCTGATCGCAGAACTGGGCATCGACTTTGTCGAGACGGTCCTGCGGTTGATCGCCAACGGCCTGAACCTCAAGGCCAGGGAAACCTATGCGCGCAACAGCCGCGGCTGGCAACAGACACGGCAGGGTCTCCAGAATCTCGCACCTGATCCCTTGATCGCCATCTGGAACTCGTTGGTGGAGGCTGACTATCGGGATGTGCTATCGAGCGTGTCCGTGCCGACGCTATTGGCCTGGGGAGAGGAGAGCAATTTCTACCCGGTTGAAACAGCGCACTTTCTGCTCGACCAGATCCCGGGCGCGACTCTTTCCAGCTACGCCGGCGCGGATCATTGCCCTCAATTGGCTCAACCAGATCGATTCGTGCAAGAACTGCTTCGGTTTATCGAGTCTGGATGAATGATAAGCTTAGCCAATCTTTCTGCTTCTACCGCTTCTCAATGGCACCGGTACTTTCTCTTCCAGCAATACCCAAGCTGGGCCAGCGCTTGGCCTTGCCCGACTTCGCAGGCTCTTGCGATGCCCTTGCGATCGCCCAACTGGCCAGTCAGAGCAATCCTGTCACGGTTCTTGCGGCCAAGCCGCTTGAGGCCCTTCGTCTTGCCGAAGAGATCCGCTGGTTCGCCCCTGGGCTACGCGTGCATGTGCTTCCTGACTGGGAGACCTTGCCCTACGACCATTTCTCGCCGCATCAGGAGCTGATTTCGGAGCGGCTTGCCACCCTGTTTGCGGTGGCTCAGGCGCAGTGCGATGTGCTGATCAGTGCCGTCTCGACGGCAGCAACCCGCCTGCCTCCTCCGAGTTTTCTCGCCGCACACACATTTCTGATGAAGCGCGGCGACACGCTTGACATCGATAAGCTGCGCGCTCAACTGAGTCTGGCGGGTTACCAGCATGTCACACAGGTGGTTGCACCGGGAGAGTACAGCGTTCGCGGCGGCCTGATCGACCTGTTTCCGATGGGTACGCAGCTACCCTATCGCATCGAGTTGTTCGACGACGAGATTGAGACGCTGCGCAGTTTCGATGTCGATAGCCAGCGTACGCTGTATCCGGTGCCGGAAATCCGTTTGCTGCCGGCACGCGAATTCCCTGCCGGCGAAACCGGCCGCACTACATTTCGCCAGCGTTTTCGCGAGACTTTCGAAGGCGATGCCTCGCGCATCGGGCTCTACAAGGACGTTTCCAACGGCATCCTGCCGGCTGGAATCGAGTATTACCTTCCGCTCTTTTTCGCTTCGACTGCCACGCTATTCGACTATCTGCCGCGTGGCGACAAGGGCGCCTTTCTGCTCCTTCATGGCGACGTTCCCGCAGCCCTTGCCGAGTTCTGGGCCGAGCTTTCCGCACGCCACAAGCTGCTGGATGGCGACCGCAGTCGGCCGATTTTGCCGCCGCAGGAGTTATTTCTGCGCGACGAAGAGTTTTTTACTCGGGCAAACGACTTTCCCCAATGGACGCAGAAAGTCGGCGCTGGCGTGACGGCATCCCTGCCACCGTTGGCGGTCGATCGCAAGGCAGAAGATCCGCTGGCCGCGTTGCGCGCGTTCGCCGATAACTTTTCAGGCCGTATTCTTCTGCTGGCGGAATCGGCGGGGCGGCGTGAAACGCTCAATGAATACCTTGCCGAGCATCAACTCGCCGCGGCGATCATTCCCGACTTCGCCGCTTTTCTGGAAGGCAGCGCCCGCCTCAATCTGGCGCAGGGCCCGCTGTCGGGCGGATTTCTGCTCGACCACCTTGCTATCGTTACCGAAAACGAACTCTATGCCGCCACCGCGCGGCCACGCCACAAACGATCCGACGCACGCCGAGCCAACCTTGAGGGCTGGCTGCGCGATCTTTCGGAACTGAAAATGGGCGATCCGGTGGTCCATGAGAACCATGGCATCGGCCGTTACCTCGGTCTTGCGCGTATGGATATGGGGCAAGGCGAGGAAGAGTTCCTGCATCTGGAATACGCCAACGAAGCGAAGCTCTACGTACCCGTCGCCCAGCTCGAAGTCATTTCGCGCTATAGCGGCATCGATCCTGAGCAAGTACAACTCCACGTACTCGGCTCAGGCCAATGGGACAAAGCCAAGCGCAAGGCCGCCGAGCAGGTGCGCGACACAGCGGCCGAGCTGCTCCATCTCTATGCCCAGCGTGCAGCGCGAAAAGGGCATCAATTCAGCTTCAAGACCCACGATCTGGAAGCCTTCGCCGCGGGTTTCGGCTTCGAGGAAACGCCCGACCAGCTCGCTGCCATTGGTGCAGTCATTAGCGACATGGTCTCGGGCAAACCGATGGATCGTCTTGTCTGCGGCGATGTCGGCTTCGGCAAGACGGAAGTCGCGATGCGCGCAGCCTTTGTAGCTGTGGCCGACGGCAAGCAGGTGGCCGTGCTTTGTCCGACCACCTTGCTTGCCGAACAGCATTACCAGAACTTCGCCGACCGTTTCGCCGACTGGCCGGTCAAGGTTGCCGAAATCTCGCGTTTCAAGTCGAAACAGGAACAAACCGAGGCAGTGAAGCAACTCGCCGAAGGCAAGATCGACATTCTCATCGGCACCCACCGCCTGCTCCAGCCGGATGTGAAGTTCGATCGCCTTGGCCTCGTGGTCATCGACGAAGAGCACCGCTTCGGCGTACGACAGAAAGAAGCGCTCAAAGCCTTGCGCGCCGAAGTGGATGTCCTGACGCTTACCGCCACCCCGATTCCCCGTACACTCGGCCTGTCGCTGGAAGGTTTGCGCGACTTCTCGGTGATCGCCACCCCGCCCCAGAAGCGCCTCGCCATCAAGACTTTCGTGCATCGATGGTCGACCGGTCTGGTGCGCGAAGCCTGCTTGCGCGAATTCAAACGAGGCGGTCAGGTGTACTTCCTTCACAACGAAGTGGACACCATCGAGAACATGCGTGAACGCCTGCAGAAACTGCTGCCCGAAGCGCGTATCGCCGTTGGCCACGGTCAACTGCCCGAACGCGAACTCGAACGTGTGATGCGCGAATTCACCCAGCAAAAACACAACCTGCTGCTGTGCTCAACCATCATCGAAACCGGTATCGACAATGCGCACGCCAACACCATCGTCATCAATCGTGCCGACAAGTTTGGTCTTGCTCAATTGCACCAGTTGCGCGGCCGAGTCGGCCGCAGCCATCACCAGGCGTACGCTTATCTGCTCGCCGATGAGCATGCCAAGCCCAGCGCCCAGGCGCAACGTCGCCTCGATGCCATTCAGGCAATGGAAGAACTCGGCTCCGGCTTCTTCCTTGCCATGCACGATCTCGAAATTCGCGGCGCCGGTGAAGTACTTGGCGAAAACCAGTCTGGCGATATTCACGAAGTCGGCTTTGCTCTTTACACCAACATGTTGAATGCGGCAGTGCGCGCCTTGAAAGAAGGCAAGTCGATGCCCGATCTGACCCAGCCACTCTCGATCACATCAGAAATCAACCTGCGCCTCCCTGCCTTGTTGCCGGACGCCTACTGCCCAGACGTTCACGAGCGCCTGACCCTCTATAAACGACTGGCGAACTGCGACAGCGAGAGCGACTTGCGCGCCATGCAGGAAGAACTGATCGACCGATACGGCGACCTGCCCAGCCAGGCCCATGCGCTTCTCGAAACCCACCGACTCCGTCTGCTGGGCAAACCGCTTGGGATCGCCAAACTCGATGCCGGACCCCACAACATCCAGCTCCAGTTCGTCCCCAATCCGCCAATCGATCCCCTTGTCATCATCAAGCTAATCCAGAAAGATCGTAGCTTCAAACTCGCAGGACAGGACAAGCTGACCTGGCAGAAAGTCAGCCACACGCTCAAGGAACGCACCGACGCAGCCAAGGAACTCCTTAAGCACCTGAGAAGTCCTGATGCGAGCCATAATTCGCCATTGCGTTCACACAATTAACAGTGAAATCTATATAATGCCGCTCTCTCAATTCCCCGATAGCTCAGTCGGTAGAGCGCCGGACTGTTAATCCGTAGGTCCCTGGTTCGAGCCCAGGTCGGGGAGCCAAAATCAAAGGCCAGATCAATACATTAAGTTGATCTGGCCTTTCCGTTTGCGACCTTCGCACACGCTACGGATCTATCGCTTTTGGTTTGGGGCTATGGGGAATACGAATTCTCGCAGTTGTCAATAATCGCGCCTTTCAAGCATTGCTTGGGCGACGCTGGCAGCATCGGAGTATTCGATCTCGCTGCCTAACGGCAGACCGCGAGCGATCCGGCTGACCTTGATACCACGTGCGCGGAGCATTTCGGACAGGTAGTGTGCAGTCGCCTCGCCTTCGTGATTAAGATTGGTTGCCAGGATGACTTCCTTCACGATCCCGTCGCCAGCACGAGCAAGCAAACGGTCAAAGGAAAGTTCGCGCGGCCCCACACCGTCAAGCGGGCTCAAATGCCCCATCAGAACGTAGTAAAGCCCATTGTAGGCATGGGTCTGTTCCATGATATTCAGGTCGGCGGGCATTTCTACAACGCACAGGAGCGCATGATCGCGCTTGGGGGATAGGCAACGATCGCAGATTTCCGCTTCTGTGAAGGTATTGCAGCGCTCACAGTGCTGCAATTTGGTCAGGGCTGAATCGAGCGCATGGGCAAGTCGCGCAGCGCCACGCGGATCGTGCTGCAACAAATGAAAGGCCATGCGCTGGGCTGATTTCGGACCGACACCGGGGAGGCCCCGCAAAGCAGCAATCAGCTCGTCCAGCGCGGAGGGCGTTGCCGCCATCAATGCAAATGACGCGGCGCAGAATCCTGTTCCTGCTCGGGAAGCTCGGCATGTACCGGCTCCCCCTCCGGATTGGGATACAGGGGAGCGCCGCAGTCGTCGCAGTACTCAAGGGGGAAGCGGTGTTCGAGGATGATTACCTCGCGCAAACCGGCTTCGCGCAGAACCGAGTCGATCTGAGCGGGCAACTCGGCGGCTTCATCTTCGTTTTCGAGCAGCGGCCAAACCACGCCATGAACCACGTCCACACTCTCGCCAAGCGCGAACCCGATACGGAATTCCTCGATCTGTCTGTCGTAGTAGGGCGCCACCACGGCGCGCAGATTTGCAGCGGGCACATTCAAGGTCGTCTGCAGAAAGGCGACGGCAGAACGCAGTGAATAGGGGCGCGAAGCTCGATCCGCCTCACGGATCGCCGCATGAAACGACTGTGGCAGCAAAGGCTCGGTCGCGCAGGCAGGCAAGAGGCTCCGCAGCACTTCGCCGCCCTGGGCGCGCCATTGCTTGAGCGCATCGGTTCGGTTGCCGTCTTCTTCCTGCCAGCGGAACAAGGGCGCGCCTGTAGGCGCGCAGACTGCGCCGATCACATAGCGCGTATCGGAGAGGAAGTTGATGGTTTCCGCCATCGAATTCGGGTCGAGTTTGAGGTCACGTCCATGTAAAGCAGCTTTGGCGAGCTTCTCCGTCAGCGCCCCCGTTTCACAGTAACTCTGCGGCAACTGATCGGGGCTAAAAAAATAATCGGCCAAACCGAATCGGACATCGGCAGCGAAAACATGGCCCTGCAACTGGACGCGCAGATTGTTGAGCACATCCGCCGTAATCGGTCCGGCGGGGATCGCATAGCGAGACCATGCCAATACCGGCGCGGCAAAGAGCAAGACATCCTGCCCGGCGGGGGCTGCGCCAATCGCATGGCGATGAGATTCGGCGCAGTTCTCCACCATATCGGCCAACTCGTCGTAGGCCCGTCCGCCAGCGCCATAGAGATGATCGAGAGCAGCGTTCAAAGCGGCCTCATCCTGAGCGCGCAGGACGCGATCAATCGTTGCGGCCAGCCGGCGCTCCCAAAAAACATCTTCAAGCCGGCTCCCCGACAGGCTGAGCTGAGTCGCCAGTCGGATCAGTTCTTCGGTATCCGGGGTTTGTTTGCTGCGACGGGAAAAACGTGATCTCTTCATGTCATTCAATCGTTGAATCAGCGCGCCCCAAGGCCACGCAGTAAATCGGCTTGGATATCCTCGACTGCTTCGAGGCCCACGGCAATGCGTACCAGCCCATCGGTAATGCCGGCAGCAGCGCGCGCTTCCGCGGAAACTCGACCATGCGTGGTTGTCGCCGGATGCGTGATGGTAGTTTTGACATCCCCAAGATTTGCGGTAATCGACAACAAACGGCATGAATCGACAACGCGCCAGGCCGCTTCTCGTCCGCCTTTCATTTCGAAGGAGACGATGGCGCCCCCGGCTGCCTGTTGTCGCTGCGCCAGTGCATATTGCGGATGAGAAGGCAGACCAGGATAGAACACACGTCCGACGGCAGGGTGTCCCTCCAGCCAGTGCGCCAGTGCGAGGGCGCTGGCGGATTGCGCCTGCATGCGAATCCGCAGCGTTTCCAGCCCCTTGAGCAAGATCCAGGCATTGAATGCCGAGAGGCTGGGCCCCGCAGTGCGCATGAACTTGAAAACTTCCTCAATGGGCGCCTTGGAGCCGCAAACCGCACCGCCCAGCACGCGTCCCTGCCCGTCTAGATGCTTCGTCGCAGAATGAATGATGAGATCGGCGCCCAGCGCAATGGGACGTTGCAGGGCCGGCGTGCAGAAGCAGTTATCCACCACCAGCAGGGCGCCAGATGCATGGGCGATCTCGGCCAGAGCGGCAATATCATGCACCTCGGTGAGCGGATTGGATGGGGTTTCAATGAATACCAGTTTGGTACTTGGGCTCATCGCCTCCTTGAAACGGGCCGGATCGCAGCCTGGCACAAAGGATGTGGTTACGCCAAACTTCGGCAGAAGATTGCCGAACAAGTTTTGGCTTGCGCCGAAAATACCGCGGGCGGCGACGATGTGATCGCCCGATTGCAGTAATGCCATGGCAAGCGCCAGAATCGCCGACATACCGCTTGCCGTAGCGATGCAGGCTTCTGCGCCTTCCAGGGCTGCCAGACGATCCTGAAACAGCTTGACGGTCGGGTTGGTGAAACGTGAATAGATGAATCCGTCCACCTCCCCTGCAAACAAAGCAGCAGCCTGAGCAGCGTTCGGGGTTACGAAGCTGGACGACAAGTACATCGCTTCGGAATGCTCGCCGAACTGGCTGCGCTCCTGCCCGGCTCGAATCGCCAGAGTATCGAATTGGTAAGGGGTCTCTTCGTTCATGCGCCAGAAATCAGATTGAGGTCGAGTTGCCCGCCGTCGTGGTCCTCGCGGTGGGGTTTGGAGCGCGCCGCTTCGACGCTGGTTAAATAATCGGCGCTGACATCGCCGGTGATGTAGTGGCCGTCGAAGCAGGACGTGTCGAACTGCGTCAAAGCAGGATTGATCGAACGGACAGCGTTCTTCATGGCCTCGATGTCCTGATAAATCAATGCATCGGCGCCGATTTCACGCTGAATTTCGGCATCGTTGCGGAACGCAGCGATCAGCTCGGTGCGCGAGGGCATATCGATGCCGAACACGTTGGCGTAACGCACCGGCGGACTGGCGGAGGCGAAATACACCTTCCGTGCGCCAGCATCGCGCGCCATCTGGATGATTTCCTTGCTGGTCGTGCCGCGCACGATCGAATCGTCAACCAGCAAAACATTCTTGCCTTGGAACTCCGATGCGATGGCATTGAGTTTCTGGCGTACCGATTTCTTGCGCGAGGCCTGGCCGGGCATGATGAAGGTACGGCCAATGTAGCGGTTTTTGACGAATCCCTCGCGATAGGGCACGCCGAGCCGCGTCGCCAACTCCAACGCCGCCGGGCGGCTTGAGTCGGGGATGGGAATGACGGTATCGATGGTGAGATGCGGCATCGTGTGACGAATCTTGTCGGCCAGCGACACGCCCATGCGCATGCGCGATTCATAGACAGAGACGCCATCCATCAGCGAATCGGGGCGCGCCAGATAGACGTACTCGAACATACAGGGAGCATGAAGCGTCTTCTCCGCACACTGGCGACTGATGAAGTGACCGCGCGTATCGATCAGCACGGCCTCGCCCGGTTCGACATCCCGTAGAAACTTGAAGCCCAGCGTGTCGATGGCGACACTCTCCGAGGCAACGAGGTACTCCGTTCCGGCAGGCGTTTCGTTCTTGCCGATCACCAGGGGACGAATGCCATAGGGATCGCGGAACGCCAGCAGACCATACCCGGCTATCATCGCGACGACCGCATACGCTCCACGCACGCGTTTATGCGTACCGGCCACCGCCTTGAAGATCGTTTCGGCATCGACCTGATACTTTGTCGATGCCACCTGCAACTCGTGGGCCAGCACGTTGAGCAGCACCTCGGAATCCGAGTTGGTGTTCATGTGGCGTAGATCCTGGAGGAACATGTCACGCTTGAGCGGCTCGGAATTCGTCAGATTGCCGTTGTGCGCAAGCATCAGGCCAAACGGGGAATTGACGTAGAAGGGCTGTGACTCGGCAATGTTGTAGGCGGACCCAGCGGTCGGATAGCGACAATGTCCGATGCCCCAGTTGCCGACCAGATTGCGCATATTGCGCGTGCGGAAGACATCGCGCACCAGGCCCGGTCCCTTGTGCATGTGGAATCGCCCGCCTTCGGCCGTGGCAATTCCTGCAGCATCTTGACCGCGATGTTGCAGCACCTGCAGACCATCGTAAAGCAGTTGATTAACCGCTGTGGTAGCAACTACACCAAGAATGCCGCACATTGTTTCATCCTATCGGTACTGAATCCGTTGCGCCAACTCCGGCGGCAGCCAGGGTTTCGCCGCCACCACTCCCGTTTCGAGGGGCGGAGCCAACCACGCTCCGCGCCACCATTGCTCCTGCGGCAAGGGCGTCAGCCCCCCCGCCATAACCAGCGCAAAAAGTAACAAGACCCCACGCGCCAGACCGAAAACGGCGCCCAGCGCCCGGTCGAACGGGCGTAGCCCGACTGCCTTGAGCAGCAGTGCCAAGGCTCTGCGCAGCAAGGCGAAACACAACAATACGCCGACGAGCACGACGATAAATCCCGTCAATTGGTGCCACAGTGGATCCGGCCAGTTGCTCAGCAGTCGCGAACCGACCTCTGCACCCCAAAGACGCGCCGCAATGAATGCGGCTACCCACGCCGCCAAAGCGAGCAACTCGCTGACCACGCCGCGCAAGACGCCAACCAGTAGGGATATGGCCATAACCGCAATCGCAAGGTAATCGAAAGGCGTCACGCGAGCACCATGCTGGCCTGGCGGTCACTGCTTCTTGGCCACCGGGCCATCAATCCCGATGATCTTGACACGCGCCTTGGCCCTTTCCGCCGCTTCCTGCGTCGGGAACGGTCCGGCGCGCACGCGAGTACGCGGCCCATTCGGCGTCTTCACCTGTTCGGTAAAGGTCGGGACTCCCAGTTCCTTGAGCTTCGCTTGAATATTTCGCACTCGAGCGGGCTCGGCATATGCGCCAAGCTGAACTTCCCATGCCTCCGTTGGTGATGAAGCAGTCGGTGCGAGTGCCGCCATTTCATCCGGAGCTTTGGACACCGCCTTGGTCTCGGCAGGTTTGGCCTCGGTCACAGTTTTAGCATCCGGTCTCGGCTCGGTACTCGATTGTTCCACAGCCTTCCGTTGCACTTCGAGTTGGGATTCAGGCTTGCGATCTTCTACTGGCGAGGAGGCCAACCCGGACGGCGCGGCAGGCCGCGTTTCCGGCTTGCCGATCGGTTTGGTCGGTGCAACCATGCGCTGCGGGGCGCCTTCGTCCGGACTTGGAATACGCACCTGAATGTCCCTGAGCGGAGGAGGCGGCTGATGATCCATGACCATCGGCAGAATAATGACTGCTGCAGACGCCAGTACTGCGGCGCCAATCAAGCGGCGGCGCGCACGCTTCTTGAGCAGCAAGGCCTCGTCAGTCTGTCCGCCCGGGCGGGCAACTTTATCCTCTTGCGCCATATCCTCAATCGTCGCGGTTCAAATAACGCATCACGCCCGCCACTGTCAGGAATGATCCGAAGGCGAGGATTCTATCATCGCCCTCCGCATTCTCCAGAGCATGACGCAGCGCATCGGCCGGCGTAGCGAATTCCTGTGCCGTCCCGCCAGCGCCGAGTTTCGCAAGCGCCAGCGCCAATTGACTTGCGCTCGCCGCACGCGCCCCCGGCAAGTCGCAGGGCAACCAGCGGTCCACTCTCAGGCGCATGGCTTCAATCACGCCGGGGATGTCTTTGTCGGCCATCATGCCGAAAACACCCCACGTTGTACGGGCAAACCCCATCCCGCCGAGGCTATGTGCCAGCGCGGCAGCCGCCTGGGGGTTATGAGCGACATCGAGCACGATCTGCGGACGACCCGGCAGAACCTGACAGCGCCCAGCAATAGCGACTTCGGCGAGCCCACGACGAATATCCTGGGCCGTCACTGGCAAACGGTCGCGCAAACTATCGAGTGCGGCGATGGCGCAAGAAGCATTGTGCAACTGAGTATTCCCGCGCAAGGCGGGAAACGCCAATCCGCCGAGTCTTCGACCGCCCGATTCCCAATATTGCCACTGCCCATCCTGCACGAGATAACCGAACGCGCTGCCGATGCCGCGAAACTCGGCGCTGGCGCGACGGCACTGATCAATCACGCTAGCGGGCGGATCGGCATCCCCACAGACCAACGGACGCCCGGCGCGACAAATACCTGCTTTTTCGAAACCAATCGCTTCCCGCGTCGAACCGAGAAAGTCCATGTGGTCAAGCGCCACGGTCGTAAGGATCGCGCAATCCGCATCGTAAATGTTCGTCGCGTCGAGTCGCCCACCCAACCCGACTTCAAGGATGATCACATCGAGTTCGGCGGCGGCGAACACCTCCCAGGCTGCCAAGGTGCCAAACTCAAAATAAGTCAGAGCGACCGCCCGACGTGCGGCCTCCACCCGGGCGAAAGCGGCACACAGTGCCGCATCGCCGACTGGAGCGGCATCGATGCGCACCCGCTCGTTGTAGCGCAGCAAATGCGGAGAGGTGTATACCCCGACGCGATAACCCGCTGCCAGCAGCATCTGTTCCAGCAGAGCGCAGGTCGAACCCTTGCCATTGGTGCCGCCCACGGTAATGACGGGACAGCTTTGCGATTGACGCAATGCCTGCGACACTTGCCGTACGCGTTCGAGACCCAGCTCGATCCCAGCCTGACCGCGAGGATGGAGGCACTCCAGATGAGCCAGCCAGTGGTCGAGGCTGGCCGGCGTTGCAGCAGGCATCAAACGGCGGGAACCCTTTGCAGCAGGGATAAAACGCCCGCCAACCGATCACGCAGCTCGCGCCGGTCGACAATCATGTCGATGGCTCCTTTTTCCAGCAGGAACTCGGCGCGCTGGAAGCCTTCCGGGAGCGTTTCACGCACTGTTTGCTCGATCACGCGCGGCCCGGCAAAGCCAATCAGGGCGCCAGGCTCGGCCATCACCACATCACCGACGAAAGCGAAGGAAGCAGATACGCCGCCCATGGTGGGGTCGGTCAACAGGGTAAGAAAGGGCAGCTTGTGACGCCCCAGCCGCGTCACGGCCGCCGTGGTCTTGCTCATCTGCATCAGCGACAGCAGACCTTCCTGCATGCGCGCTCCACCCGAAGCAGTGATACAGAGGAAGGGCAGATGGTGTTCGACGGCGACATTCACGCCGCGAACGAAACGCTCGCCGACCACCGAGCCCATCGAACCGCCCATGAACTCGAATTCGAAACAGGCGACGACGAGAGGCAAAGACTTGACGGCGCCCTGCATCACCACCATGGCATCCGTTTCTCCGGATTCCTCGTTAGCGGCGGCCAGGCGATCCGGATACCGTTTGCTGTCCTTGAACTTCAAAGCGTCAAGCGGAATCACCTCGCTGCCGATTTCATCGCGCCCCTCCGGGTCGAGCAACATATCGAGACGCTCGCGCGCCTTGAGACGATGATGGTGGCCGCATTTCGGACAAACATTCAGATTCTTTTCGAGATCGGTCGCATAGAGCACGGCTTCGCAGGATGGACACTTGCGCCACAATCCTTCGGGAATCGATTTCCGAGCGCCCTCGGCCCGCTTGATCTTGGGAGGCAACAGCTTCTGCAACCAACTCATAGCTGCGTCTCCTTGTCCATCGCTGTGCGCACCTCGCGCAAGAAGGCTGTGATCCGCTGGGGCGCCTCGCCGGGCGGACTTTGCTCGATGGTTTCGATAATCTTGCTGCCGATCACCACTGCATCGGCCACGCGGGCGATGCGCGCGGCACTGACAGCATCACGAATGCCGAAACCCACCCCCACCGGCATGCCGACTTTTTCACGAATCGCCGGAATACGGCTGGCAACCTCGTCCAGGTCAATGGCCGCCGAACCGGTGACTCCCTTGAGCGAAACGTAATAGATGTACCCGCTGCCCAGCTCGGCAACATCCATGAAGCGTTGCTCGACCGAGGTTGGCGCCAGCAGAAAGATCGGATCCATGCCGTGCGTTTGCAATAGATCAGCAAACTCTGCGCATTCTTCGGGCGGGTAATCGACAGTCAGCACGCCATCGACACCGGCTGCCTGTGCGGCGCGGACGAATTCGGACTGGCCGAAAGCCTCGATCGGATTGGCATAGCCCATCAGGACCACCGGCGTCGTCACGTCTGTCTTGCGAAACTCATGCACCATGCCCAGCACGATGCGCAGGCTGGTGCCGTACTGAAGCGCACGTTCGGAAGCACGCTGAATCGTCGGGCCATCCGCCATCGGATCGGAGAACGGAACGCCCAGTTCGATGATATCGGCCCCGCCGGCCACCAGAGCTTTCATCAAAGGCAGCGTCTGGCCCGGCTCGGGATCACCGGCCGTAATGAACGGAATCAGAGCCTTGCGGCCTTGCGCCCGAAGTGCGAAAAATTTATCTGCGATGCGCGACATGTTCAGAGCCTTATTCCCGAGCGCTCGGCCACGGTATGCATGTCCTTGTCACCGCGACCGGACAGATTGACGAGCAGCAGTTGATCCTTGCCCAGCGTCGGTGCGATGCGTGCCGCATAAGCGAGGGCATGGCTCGATTCAAGCGCCGGGATGATGCCTTCGTTGCGACATAGATCATGGAAAGCAGCCAGGGCTTCCTCATCGGTCACCGTCGCATAGTGGGCGCGGCCGCAATCTTTCAGCCAGGCGTGCTCCGGTCCGACACCCGGATAATCCAGTCCGGCAGATATCGAATGAGTTTCGATGATCTGACCATTCGCATCCTGCAATAGGTAGGTACGGTTGCCATGCAATACGCCAGGCCGACCGGCGGTCAGGGAGGCGGCATGCTTGCCGGTATCCATGCCAAGCCCGGCTGCTTCGACACCCACCAACTTCACCTCGGCATGCGGGATGTAATCGTAGAAGATCCCCATCGCGTTTGATCCGCCACCTACACAGGCAATCACCTGATCAGGTTGCCGTCCCGCCAGCGCCGACATTTGTTCGATGCATTCGCGACCGATTACCGATTGAAAGTCGCGCACCATCATCGGATACGGGTGCGGCCCCGCCACCGTGCCAATGATGTAGAACGTGTTGGCGATATTCGTCACCCAGTCGCGCATGGCTTCATTGAGCGCATCCTTGAGTGTTTTCGAACCCGACTCGACCGGCACGACCGTCGCGCCAAGCAGCTTCATGCGATAGACATTGGCAGCCTGGCGCTTGATGTCCTCGCTGCCCATGTAGACCACGCATTCCATGCCAAACCGCGCAGCCACCGTGGCAGAGGCAACTCCATGCATGCCGGCCCCGGTTTCAGCAATCACCCTCGGCTTGCCCATACGCCGGGCAAGTATCGCCTGACCAATGGCGTTATTTATCTTGTGCGCGCCGGTATGGTTGAGATCCTCGCGCTTCAGGTAGATCTGCGCGCCTCCCAATTGCTCTGACCAGCGTCTGGCGTGA
Source organism: uncultured Methyloversatilis sp. (assembly GCA_964488825.1). Lineage (GTDB taxonomy): Bacteria > Pseudomonadota > Gammaproteobacteria > Burkholderiales > Rhodocyclaceae > Sulfuricystis. The sequence continues at coordinate 16,944 of CAZAWN010000024.1, forward strand.
TAAATCGGGCTGGGGCGACCCACGTAATGTGCCAGCTCGTACTCGAACTCGGCCTTGAAAGCCGGATCTCGACGCGCCAACTCATAAGCCTCTTTGAGTTCGGCGAGCGCCGGAATCAAGGTTTCGGCGACAAAGATTCCGCCATATTTCCCGAAGTTCCCGCGTTCATCGGGCATCATGTAGCTATGTTCTGACATCGGCCTCTCTCACAGCCGCCACGAAAGCAGCGATCTTTCCAGCATCCTTGACCCCCTTGGCACGCTCGACGCCACTGCTGACATCGACGGCCCAAGGTCGTGTTTTGACGACGGCTTCGACAACATTGCCGGCATGTAGTCCGCCGGATAGCAGCATTGGCAAGGGCAGGCGATCAGGTATCAAACTCCAGTCGAAGGACTTGCCTGCTCCACCATACCCCTCCGCCCAAGCATCCAGCAGCATACCTTGAGCGGTCGGAAATGTGCGGGCAAATTCTAACAGATCGAGTTCAGGCCTCACCCGTGCCGCCTTGAGGTAAGGGCGACCAAACTGTGCGCAGTAATCCGCGTCTTCGTCACCATGAAACTGCAGCACATCGAGCGGCGTAATGGCCAGTGTTTCCCAGACAAAATCAGGGTCGGCATTGACGAACAGCCCGACACGGCTGACAAAGGGCGGTACCCGTTCGGCGAGTCGGCATGCCTGATCAGCAAGTATAAAGCGCGGACTGGGTGGATAGAAAACGAATCCAAGCGCGTCGGCGCCCGCTTGTACGGCGGCAGTCAAATCCTCTGCGCGGGTAATACCGCAAATCTTGATACGTGTTCGGTGCATGGATCAACCGAGCAAACAGGGTGGGAGCGCCATGATACCGCTCTGTTGCGGCAGCCCCCAGCTTGTGTCGTAATCCACCCTGGTCAAGTACAAACCGTCGGGCGAGTAGGTCGGCGCACCAAGTCGTCGATCACATGCCGCCAACAGTCCAGCAAACCACTCTGGAGTTTTCCTGCCGCTTCCGACATAGACCAGCGCGCCGACCAGATTGCGTACCATGTGATGCAAGAACGCATTGGCTCTGCATTCGAAAATCACATAGTCACCTATCCGACCGATCTCGAATCGATAAAGGCTCTTGACCGGTGTTTTCGCCTGACAACCGGCGGCGCGGAACGACGAGAAATCATGCTCGCCAATCAAGCAGGCAGCCGCTTCCTGCATGGCAGGAACCTCTAGCAGTCGATGGCACCAACCGACTTTCCCTTCCAGCAAGCCGGGCCGTTCCCGTCTGTTCAGCAGGATGTAGCGATACGCGCGTGCGCGCGCCGCGTAACGTGCATGGAAGTCTTCGGCAACCGGCGCCGCCCAGATAACTGAAACTGCCGGGGGCAACTGAGCGTTCACGCCCCTGACCCATGCCGATATCGGACGCTCAACGGAGATGTCGAAATGCACCACTTGCTCGATGGCATGCACGCCGGCATCCGTGCGGCCTGCGCAAACAACTTGTACGCGTTGCCCGGCTATCTTTGCTAGCGCCTTTTCCAGGGCATCCTGAACAGTGTTCCCGCAAAGCTGCGACTGCCAGCCGGAAAAGCCCGCTCCGTCGTATTCCAGTCCCAGGGCGACTTTCATGCGCGTACGACAACCCATGCCAGAACCGAGCAAGCGCCCAACACCATGAATACATCGATGCGGCGGAACGGCGTCTGCACCAGAACAAACCGGTCAGCCGCGCCGCAGGTTTCCTCGGCTGGCTTGAGCCATTCACGCCAGGCGATCTGGCTTTTTCCTTCGATGTAATCCAGGACTAACATCAGCCTGACCACGGTCGCCTCTCCCCAGGAAAACCGATGCAATAAGCAGTGCAGACTCTTCAACATGCCCTGCGTACTCATCAATTCATGCAGGATAGCCAAGCTCAGAAGCAAAGCCACGATTCGGGCAATCTGCACGAATCCTTGCTCGACCCCTTCGAAGCTCAGACCAAGATTACCGGCAGCCCCTGGAAGATAAACACCTGGGGTTGCCAGTAGATATATTGCCCCTAGCGTTATCAGCAGCCACCTGGAGCGTTTCAACATACCGAGACTACGCTCCGCCGCCACCCAGGCGGCCAGTACAGCAACAGCCAGCACTAGAAAAAAGAGGGATCGCGGAGCGAGCCACTGCAATATCAATGCATAAACCAACCAGACTACGAGTAGCGCAGCCGGATGAAACTGCGAGGAGAAGCTTTTCCCGGCAATTATCGCCAAGGCACGGGGGGGTCAAACGTTCATCTGATCAAGTTTGGCCTGGGCCTGGGCCTGCTGCGCCTTGCTGCCTTCACTCAATACTTCGTTGAGCAATTCGCGCGCGCCATCAAGATCTCCCATCTCTTCGTAAGCCTGCGCCAGTTCCAGTTTGGTTGCCACCTCGGGATTGTCCGGTTCGCTTGAATCCAATGCGACAGGCTCTGGTGGAGGACTTGGCTGCACCTGAGGAGCAGGATTATCGACAACTGCCGCGGGGAGCAACTGCTCCTCCGACTTGGCGGGAATGACAGGCAACTCAGGAGCAAGCTCGGCTTTCGGGGTTTCCGGTACATCCGGCACACTCGGTTCAGGCACATCGTCGAGATCGAGATCGAAATCCAGTTTCAGATCGTTCAGATTCACGACGTCGGCCTGAGCAAGGTTGTTTTCCTCTACGGAAACAGCCTTTATCTCCTCGACTGCCTGCTCTACAGGCGAGCCCAGATCGAGGTCAAAATCCATTTCCTCAAGCTTGATTTCGGCCGGGGCTTCCGCGTCCGAACGAATTGCCTCGGCAGCCGCCTTGATGTCTTCATCACCCAGATCAAAATCGAAATCGAGGCTCAAATCGTCTGTATTGACAGCTGCCTCGCCAGGGAAGGTATCTTCCGCCACCGGCGTGCCCAGATCGAGATCGAAATCAAGCGATGAGAGAGGATCCAACTCATTTTCGGCAGCAAGCTGAACCGGGGGAGGAACCTCGACCGGGGCAGACTCCTTGATCGACTCACTCCCGACGCCAAGAGGGGAAAACTCAGACTGTTGGGCAAGCGAAGCGCCCAAGCCGAAAATGCCGCCTGTAAGACCAAGTATTCCAGCAAGATCGAGCGCTCTATCCCATTCAGGACCGCGCCCTTGGGAAAGTTGGTGCAACTTTCCGGCCACCGATTCGAACTTGGCAATATCGCCTTGCTTGGCATACAAATCAAGCAACTTCATGTGGATGGCCGTACGGAATGGGTCCCTGCTCAGGCCATCTTGCAACACCTCTTCAGCCTGTGCGTCACGCCCATAGGCCATCAGCACATCAGCTTCGGCAACCGGATCGACGACGGCTTCACTGGTCAACAAGCCGTTATCGGTGAAATCTCCCTGAATCGACATCTCATCAGCAGCGCGTACCGCCGCCGGGGCTCCGGATGACTGAGGCTCGATCAGGTCGTTTTCATAGGATTTGCCGAAGTCATCGGGTTCCACGTCTTCCTTGGCTTTCTTACGTCGCCAGGAGGAATAGCCCAGGTAAGCCAGCAACAACGCAACCAGCCCGGCGCCACCATAGACCAGTTCCGGATTCTCATCGACAAAACTCGGCTCAGGCGGTGGCGGTGCTGCAGGAATAGGCGTCGGCGGCGGAACAATCTTCTCTGGCGGAGCGGGTGGCTTCACGGGCTCCGCTGACAAAGCTGGAGAAGCAGGAGTGACAGGCGCTTTTTCCGGCGAAGCAACGGGAGCTGTCGGCGCCGGCTGTGGCGCTTCTCGCGCAGCTTGCATTTGCGCACCCGCCTGACTCTTGACTTCAACGAGATTCTTGAGATTCTCGATGTTTTTCTCAAGCATCCCGATCCGCTCGGCAGCCTCGCGCAGAGCTTTCTCGCGGGCGATGAGGTCATCTTCCAAACCGCCCACAACATTCGATTTTGCCGGCTCGGTACGCGAAACCTCGAGTTTGTCTTTGGCGACGGGTTCAGGCGCTCTGGATTCCACCCTGGGTTTGATAGAACCCACCGCTTCCTGCCGTGAGGGAGCTGCGGCCACCGGAGGAGTTTCCGCAACCACGCCAGCTAGACGATTGCGGTAGGCGTTAAATTCGGCATGGTGGCCAATAACAAGCTTGCGCGCCTCGGACGGACTTTGAGCAATCGCTTCCTTTGCATTGGGGACACGCAAAATCACCCCCGAGCGCAGACGGTTCATGTTGCTCGCAACAAATGCATCGGCATTGGCATTGAACAAGGCCACCAGCATTTGATCGGGCGTAACGGACTCAACCCGGTTTTCTTGGGCGATCTTGCTTAGTGTGTCTCCCTTTTGGACCAAATACTCATCACTAGGCGGATATACAGTCGGCTGCACAGTCGGGGCGCTCGCCGCTTTGGGGCTGCCGGTCTGCTGGCTTGTCGACTCAGCCTGAGGTACAGCGCTCGCCTGCCCGCGCATCTCGTTATCGACAAGTTTCTTCAGTTCCTGTTTCGGGGTATCTGGTCTGGGAGCAAGTTCCTCCTTGCGCGAAGCGGGAGAAACGACAGATGCAGGCTTGGCAGCCCGCAGCATATCGGGCGGATCCAGCAGGAAGGTGTACTCGCGAACTACACGGCCGGCTGTCCAATTCAACTCAATCAGAAAATGCAGGAACGGCTCGTCAATCGGGCGCAGGCTGCGAAGTTTGAGCACTGTCTCCCCAGCCGCATTCTTGCCAACTTCGATGCGAACGTCGGACAAAAGGGACATGTACTCGATGCCTGCCTCACGAAAAGCCTCATGCGAAGCCAGTTTGGCGGCAATCGAACTCAACTCGGCGGGCGTCGCGATCACGGCAACCTCGGCATTCAGTTGCTGCCCAATGCCGGAATACACACTCAACTTGCCCAGCCCGGCACCTTGCGCACCGAAGGCGCAAGCCATGAGCACAGTCATTACAGACTTCTTCAGCATTGCCGATTTGAGTGGTTTATTCACAATTGACCCCGTCGGGTGCATGTACACAGTATCCAAAATAACATCATGCACTTAAACGCGCAAGCTCAACCTTTGCCTCACCTGAGAAAACTGCTTAATCGAGCAGTATCCGCAACATCCGCCGCAAAGGTTCGGCCGCTCCCCAGAGCAATTGATCTCCGCAGGTAAAGGCGCCAAGATATTCCGGCCCCATCGCCAGCTTGTGCAGGCGACCTACGGGAACCGTCAAGGAACCGGTGATCGCGGCCGGTGTCAGTTCCCGCTCGGAGATCTCGCGCTCGTTCGGCACCACCTTTACCCAGTCGTTACCCTTGGCGATGATGTCGGCGACTTCGTCCAGCGGCACGTCCTTCCTGAGCTTGACCGTCAGCCCCTGCGAATGGCAGCGCATCGCGCCGACACGCACGCACAAGCCGTCGATCGGAATACTGCCCGGCGAACGAAAAGCCGGCCGACCGAGAATCTTGTTGCATTCAGCACCGCCCTTCCATTCCTCCTTGGACTGCCCCCCCTCGAACGGCGCGTCGATCCAGGGAATAAGACTTCCGGCCAGCGGCACACCACGGAAGTTTTTGGTAGGAAAGGTGGCGGCGCGCATTGTCTCGGCTACCTTGCGATCAATCTCCAAAATGGCCGAAGCCGGATCGGCCAGTTCAGCCTTTACAGCATCATGCAGCACACCCATCTGGGACAGCAATTCACGCATGTTCTGGGCGCCAGCCCCGGAAGCGGCCTGATAGGTCATGGCCGACACCCATTCGACCAAGTCAGCATGAAACAAACCGCCCATGCCCATCAGCATCAGGGACACGGTGCAGTTGCCGCCAATGTAGTTCTTGACGCCCTTGGCGAGCCCCGTCTTGATGACGTCGAGGTTAACCGGGTCGAGAATGATGATCGCGTCATCGGCCATGCGCAGACTGGAGGCTGCATCGATCCAGTAGCCGTTCCAGCCGGCGGAGCGCAGTTTGGGAAATACCTCCTTGGTGTAGTCGCCCCCCTGGCAGGTAATCACGATGTCGAGTTGCTTGAGCGCGGCGATGTCCGCCGCGTCCTTGAGTAGCGCGCCACCCCCCTCCTCCGGTCCCTTGCCCCCGACATTGGAGGTAGTGAAGAACACCGGATCGATGAACTTGAAATCGCCTTCTTCCCGCATGCGCTGCATGAGCACCGAACCGACCATGCCACGCCAACCGACCAGACCCACCTTCTTCATGACTCTTTCCTTTATCGCTGTTCCACTCAAAGCGCCGCCAGTACGGCGTCACCCATTTCTCTGGTGCCGACTTTCCGCGTGCCCGGCTCATAGATGTCGCCGGTACGGAAGCCTTGCGCCAACACCTTCTTGACCGCGTTCTCGATGCGCGTTGCCGCTTCTTCGTTGGTAAAGGTATAACGCAACATCATCGCGGCGGAGAGAATCGTCGCCAGTGGATTGGCGACACCTTTGCCGGCGATGTCGGGCGCCGAGCCATGGCAGGGTTCGTAAAGCCCCTTGTTCTTCTCGTCCAGCGAAGCCGAGGGCAGCATACCGATCGAGCCCGTGAGCATAGAGGCTTCGTCGGACAGGATGTCGCCGAACATGTTGCCGGTGACCATCACGTCGAACTGCTTGGGGTTGCGCACGAGCTGCATCGCGGCGTTATCCACCAGCATGTGCGAGAGCTCGACATCCGGGTAATCCTTGGCAACTTCGACGATGACATCGCGCCACAACTGCGTGCATTCGAGCACGTTCATCTTGTCGACCGAGCAGACCTTCTTGTTGCGTTTGCGCGCCGATTCAAACGCGACACGGCCAATACGGCGAATCTCGCTCTCGCTGTAGATCATGGTGTTGATGCCGACGCGCTGCTGTTGTCCATCGATATCGCGCATTTCAATGCCGCGCGGCTGACCAAAATAGATATCGCCAGTGAGTTCGCGAATGATCAGGATATCCAGACCAGACACCACCTCGGGCTTCAGAATCGAAGCATTGGCCAGTTCGGCATAGAGGACGGCGGGACGCAGGTTGGCGAACAGGCCAAGATCCTTGCGGATGCCCAACAGACCACGCTCCGGACGCTGTTCGCGCGGCAAGCTGTCGTACTGCGGCCCCCCCACCGCGCCAAGCAGCACCGCATCAGCAGCGCGAGCCAGCTTCTGCGTCGCTTCCGGATAGGGGTTGCCAGTCGCATCGACAGCACAACCGCCCAGCAAAGCCTCTTCCATTTCGTACTTCAAACCGAGGGCATTCAGTACTCTTACCGCTTCGGCGGTGATTTCCGGGCCAATGCCATCCCCAGGCAAAACGCAGATTTTCATGGCAGAACTTTCAGTAGATCAGGATTAGTTACTTGGCCGAGCGCTGCAGCGCCTCGCCCCCTTTTTCGATATCCTTGCCGATACCTTGAACAGTATTGCAGCCGGCGAGCAACGTGGCGGCAGCAATGAAAAGCAGCAGTTTTTTCATGGTTGTCTCCAATAAAAGTAAGGAATTATCTCATAGCCGCACCGTCG
>CAZAWN010000025.1:0-13358 GCA_964488825.1 uncultured Methyloversatilis sp.
TCGCGCTCGCCACCGGACTGGGGCAACTGACGTTCACTATCGTCATCGGCTTCCTTCTTATCCTGGCCATGGGCAGAGGTTGGGTCGAAGCGCTTTACGTCGCCGTCGCACTGACTTTTTCCAGCACCATCATCATCGTCAAACTGCTCTCCGACAAGCGCGAGATCGATTCGCTGCACGGGCGCATCGCCGTCGGCTTCCTGATCGTCCAGGACTTGGCCGTGGTGATCGCCATGATGGTGATGAGCGCCCTGCGTGGGGATGGCGGCAGCGAGGGTTCGCTATTGGCGCTGGCCGGTTCGCTGGCGCTGCGCATTGGCATAGCCGGCGTGGGTCTGTATCTGCTGATGCGCTACATCCTGCCCAAGGTTGTTGATCGCATGGCGCAATCGCAGGAGCTGCTGCTGATCTTCGCCATCGCCTGGGGAACTGGTCTCGCGGCGCTCGGCGAATGGGCTGGCTTCTCGAAGGAAGCGGGCGCCTTCCTCGCCGGCTTCTCGCTGGCTTCGACGCATTATCGGGATGCGATCAACGCCCGGCTGACGGGCATTCGCGACTTCCTGCTACTGTTCTTTTTCATCGACCTCGGCGCGAAGCTCGACTTCTCGACGCTGGGCGGCGAAGTCTGGCCGGCCATCGGCCTCTCGCTCTTCGTCCTGATCGGCAACCCGCTGATCGTGATGGCGATCATGGGTTACATGGGTTACCGCAAGCGCACCGGTTTCCTCTGCGGCCTCACGGTGGCGCAGATCAGCGAGTTTTCAATCATCTTCGTCGCCATGGGCATCACGCTCGGCCACGTCGATAACGGCGCCCTGGGTCTGACCACGTTGGTCGGGCTGATCACCATCGCCATGTCGACCTACATGATTCTCTACTCACATCCACTCTACGAGAAGCTGGCGCCGTGGCTGGGTATGTTCGAGCGCAAGCGTCCTTATCGTGAACTGGCCGTGGCGAAAGAACGCCACGACCTGCGCGAAGCGGATGTTATCGTCTTCGGTCTTGGCCGCTACGGTAGCCGCCTGGCGCTAGGGCTGAAAGAGGCCGAACTCAAGGTGCTCGGTGTCGAATTCGACCCGGAAGCGGCGCGCACCCTGCGCCGGCAGGGCTTGCCGGTGCGCTACGGCGACGGCATCGCCAGCGAGTTCCTCGAAAGCCTGCCGCTCAAGGACACGCGCTGGGTGGTCAGCACCCTGCCGGACCTGGCCTCGAATCGCGACCTGCTGCGCGGCCTGCGCGAACTGCATTTCACCGGTGAGGTGGCGGTGGTGGCGCGCGAGGAATTCGACGGCGCCGCCCTGAAGCGCCTGGGGGCGCCAACCATTCTCTACCCGATGCGCAACGCCGTCGACTACGCAGTGGAATCTCTCGCCAATATCATCCGTAAGAGTACGTCTGCCTCATGAGGCATGACGAGTTTTCCGGCCTGGTAAATAAAGCTCAATGATGGAACATCTGGCTCAAATAATTCTCCTGCTGGCCGTCGCCGTGGCGATCATGCTCATCTTCCAGCGGCTGCACGTACCATCGAGTCTCGGCTACCTGCTGGTCGGCCTGATCCTCGGGCCACATACGGCCGGTCCGACCGTCCATGTCTCGGAATTCAAGGTGCTCGCCGAGTTCGGCGTGGTCTTCCTGCTGTTCTCGATCGGACTCAACTACTCGCTGCCGCAACTGCATGCAATGCGTCATCAGATCCTTGGCCTCGGTACCGCGCAAGTCGCGCTGACGACCGCTGTCGTCACCCTGTTGCTCTGGCTGGCCGGGCTGGCCCCGGCGGTCGCCTTTGTCATCGGCGCCGTCTTCGCGCAATCCTCGTCAACCATCATCGGTCGGCAACTGGCCGAGCAGGGTGAGGAGGCGGCCCCGCATGGCCGACTTGGCCTGGCCATTTCGGTGTTTCAGGATGTCACCGCCGTACCCTTCCTGATCCTGATTCCGGTACTTGGCGCTGCCAGCGGCATGGGCGCATTGGCCGGGGAGCTGGGTTGGGCGATGGCGAAGGCCGTGCTGGCCTTCGCCCTGGTGTTCTATGCGGCGCGCTGGGCCTTGCGCCCGCTTTTTCATCTGGTAGCCGAGCGCCGCTCGGCGGAATTGTTTACCCTCACCGTTTTGCTGGTGGTGCTGGCGGCCGCCTGGACAACCAACAGCCTGGGCCTGTCGCTGGCCTTTGGCGCCTTCCTCGCGGGCATGATGCTCGGCGAGACCGAGTTTCGCCATCAGGTTGAATCGAGCATCCGGCCGTTCCGCGATGTCTTGCTCGGCCTGTTCTTCATCGGCATCGGCATGCTGATCGATCCGAGCATACTGCCCCGCATCTGGCATTGGGCGCTGCTGGGCGCCCTGCTGCTGTTGGCCAGCAAGATCATCGTCGTGGTCCTGATCGTGCGGCGCAGCGGCATGGATGCGCTCGCCGCCTGGCGCACTGCTCTGCTGCTGGCGGTGGGCGGCGAGTTCGGCTTTGCGCTGCTCGCCATTGCGCTCGATAGCCGCGTGGTCGATGCGCAAACCGGCCAGATCGTGCTTAACGCCGTCCTGTTCTCCCTGATCGGCGGGGTGTTGCTGATCCGTTACAACCAGGCGATTGCCGCTCGCCTCGCCCCGGCGGCCATCGCGCCGCAGCCCCTGGCAGACCAGCTCGCCGGCTTCCCTGCGCCCCAGGTGCTGATTGGCGGCTATGGCCGGGTCGGTCACACGATTGCCGTTCTGCTCAAATCCAGCGGCGTCGACTTCGTGGCCTTTGATTCCGACCCCAAGCGGGTGCAACAGGGGCGCATTGATGGGCATGCCGTGCTCTACGGCGACATTGCCGACCCGGAACTGCTGGCGGCGGCACGCGCCGAACGGGCCAGTCTGGCGATTGTCACTGTCGATAGCCATGCGGTTGCCTTGCGGGCCATCGCCGCGCTGCGCCTGCATAGCCCGCATCTGCCGGTAATCGCCCGCGCCCGCGATCTGGTTGCCAGTTCGGTTCTGATCGAAGCCGGTGCGGTGCATGCCTATCCCGAGACGATCGAGTCCAGCCTGCGCCTTGGCGCGACCGCCTTGCGGATGCTGCGCATCTCCACCATTAATATCGACCAGATGCTGCAGGATATCCGCGACTGGGACTACCAGCCTGTAATCGAAAACCCTAGCAAGGAGGATGCTCAATGAAAACCGCGTTGACGATACTTGCCGCCACCGACCTTTCCGCGCCTGCCCGCCATGCCGTCGAGCGCGCTTTTGTACTGGCCGATCTGTCCGGGAGCGAGCTGTGCCTGCTGCATGCCATCGAACTGGATGCCCTCGACAGCTTGCGCGAGATGCTGGGGGGGGACGTTTCCCCCTTGCGCAATGCGCTGGAGAACGACGCGCGCGCGCGCATCGACCAGTTGGTCGCTGATCCGGCCATCCATCGCGGTGTGGCGGCCCGGCCGCGCATCGCGCTGGGCCACTCGCTTGCCGCCATTGACGCCGAGGCCGATGCGCTAGATGCCGATCTGATCGTGCTTGGCGCGCGCGGTGAGTCCTTCCTGCGTCACGCGCTGCTTGGCTCGACCGCGGCGCGCTTGCTGCGCAAGTCGGCGCGGCGGCCGGTGCTGGTAGTCAAGCAGGCGCCCCATGAGGCGTATCGCAGCGTGCTGGCGGCCGTCGACTTTTCGCCTGCCTCGCTGCAGGCCATTCGTCTGGCGCGCCAGTGGGCGCCAGATGCGGAGTTGCTCCTGCTGAATGCCTTCGAGTTGCCTTACGAGGGCAAACTCAACTTTGCCGGCGTCGATGAACCGGTGATTCGGCACTACATTGACAAGGAAGCCGAGGAGCGGCGGCGGCGTTTGCACGCGCTGGCGGCGGCTGCCGGACTGGCGCCGGCCGATTATCGGGCGCGCGTCATGCACGGCGATCCCGCCCAGCAGATTGCCGCCATGGAGCAGGAATACGATGCCGACCTGATCGTCATCGGCAAGCATGGCGACCACATTGTCGAGGAATTGCTGTTGGGCAGCGTAACCAAGCATGTGTTGGCGGAATCGCAATGCGACGTGCTGGTGATCTGCGATCCGCGCGCGGCGCCCGACATGGAGTCATGACCGACTTGGCGCTCATGCTCGGCGCCGTGGCGCTGGCCGCCGTGGGCGGCGAAGCCTTCCTGAAATCCATCCTCGGCGCGGCCTGTCACTTGCGCGTACCGAAGATGGTGGCGGCTACTACCCTGGCGGCCTTCGCCACGTCCAGTCCGGAACTCACCGTTTCTACCGTTGCCGCCCTCGCCGGGCGACCGGAGATCGGCCTGGGCGATGCGCTGGGCAGTAATGTTGTCAATATCGCGCTGATCTTCGGGCTGGCGCTCCTCTACGGCGCGGTGCAAACCCGCCGGCAGGATTTCGGCCGCGATTACTACCTGGCGCTTGCCGCACCGGTGCTGAGCTTTTTCTTCATCCTCGACGGGCAAATCGTGCGCGGCGAAGCCTTTGTCTTGTTACTCGTCTTTTTTGTTTGGCTGGCCTGGACGGTGCGCTGCGCCCTGCGCGAGCGGAATGCGGCAGTCGCTATCGGAGCCGGGGAACTATCGCCGGGCAAGAGCCTGGCGCTCGGCATCCTCGGCCTAGGTGCGCTGATAGCCGCCGGGCGTTTGTTCGTCAGCGGCGCGACGGGCATCGCGACGATGTTTGCTGTCGATACCTATGTGATCGGCGTGGTGTTGGTGGCCATCGGCACCTCGCTGCCTGAACTCGTCACCGTGATCCTGTCGCGCCTGCGCGGCCACGACGATGTCGGCGTCGGCACGCTGATCGGCAGCAATCTCTTCAACGGACTGGCCATCGTCGGCGTGGCCGGAGCGATCCATCCAATTGCCGCCCCCCTTAAAGAAGTTGCCCTAAGCCTGGGTGTCGGCATCGTCGCGCTGCTCTTGCTGCTGCCGAACCGTAGCGGCCGCATCGTCAGCGGCCGTGGCGTGTTGCTGTTACTCCTTTATGTGGGTTTTCTCTGGACAACCCTGAACTCCTGAATGGAACCTCATGCAAACCGATCCTCTCACCGCTTGGCACACACTCCCGACCGACCAGGCCATCGAGCGACTTTCCAGCCATCCGGCCCAGGGACTGAGCGCTACCGATGCGGCGCAACGGCTGGCCGACCACGGCCACAACCGCTTGGCCGAAAAGCCGCCGCGGCCGGCCTGGCTGAAATTCCTTGACCAGTTCCGCGATACGCTGGTGCTCATCCTGCTCGGCGCCGCCGTGCTGGCGGGCGCGATTGGCGATCTGAAGGACGCCATCGTGATTACCGTGGTGGTGCTCCTCAACGCCTCACTCGGTTTCTTCCAGGAACATCGCGCGGAAGCGGCGCTGGCGGCGCTGAAAAACATGCTGGCGCCAACGGCGCGGGTGCGGCGTGACGGAGAAGTCCTGCAGATCGACGCTGCCGATCTGGTACCGGGCGACCTCCTGCTGCTCGAAGCCGGTGACCGCATTCCTGCCGACGCGCGGGTGCTCTCGGCACACAGCGCCGAGGTGGCGGAAGCGGCGCTGACCGGCGAATCGCACGCCGTCGCCAAGCTGCCCGAGGCCGTCGAGGAAAACTCGGCGCTGGCGGAACGGCACAACATGCTCTACATGAACACCGTGGTGACACGCGGCCGCCTCGAAGCGCTGGTAACCGCCACCGGCATGAGCACCGAAATGGGCCGCCTGGCCGGCCTGCTGGCGGAAACCGCCGAAGGCCAGACACCCTTGCAGCAGCAGCTCGACGGCCTGGGCAAGCGGCTGGCGCTGATCGCCAGCGTCGTGGTCGGCCTGATGTTTGTCATGGGCTTGATGCGCGGCGATCCCTTGGTGCAGACGGCAATGACCGCCATCGCGCTGGCCGTCGCGGCGATTCCCGAAGGTCTGCCGGCGGTGGTGACCGTCACCCTCGCACTCGGCATGCACCGCATGGCCAAGCGCCACGCCATCGTCAAGAAACTTTCCGCGGTCGAGACGCTCGGCTGCACCACGGTGATCTGTTCCGACAAGACCGGCACCCTGACGCTCAACCAGATGACGGCGCGCGTGCTCTACTGCAACGGCCAGCGGCTCGCTGTCAGCGGCGAAGGCTACGGCAGTGCGGGGGCCATCGAGGGGAGTTCGGATCTGCGCAACACCCTGCTGCCGGCGGCGCTGTGCGTTGATGCACGCATCAAGGACGCCCAATTGATCGGCGACCCGACCGAAGGCGCCCTGCTGGCGCTGGCCGCCAAGGCCGGGCTGGATGCCGAAACGGTGATCGAACATCTGCCGCGCATCGCCGAGATTCCCTTCGATTCGGCCACCAAGTACATGGCCACCTTCCATCACGACGGCGACAAGGTACGCCTCTATGTGAAGGGTGCGCCGGACGTGATGCTGGCGCTATCCAGCCATTACCTTCGGGAAGATGGCATGCTGCCGCTCGACGCGTCCGCGCAGGCTGCCTTCCTCGCCGAGAACGAGGCGCTGGCGGAACAGGCGCTGCGCGTGCTGGCGCTGGCGAGCCGGACGATTCTGTCCGAGGACTTCGATCCGGCAGGCGATTTGCTGCCCTGGGTGCAGGACCTGACCCTGCACGCGCTGGTTGGCATCATCGATCCGCCGCGCGCCGAAGCGCGCGAGGCCATCGCCACCTGCCACGCGGCGGGCATCCAGGTGAAGATGATTACCGGCGACCATCGCGTTACCGCCGCCGCTATCGCACGCGAGTTGGGGCTTTCCGGCGAGGCGCACGAAGGGCGCGATCTGGACGGACTGAGTCAGGCGGAAATCGCCGCGCTGGTGGAAAAGAGCGCTGTCTTTGCGCGCGTCGCCCCTGAACACAAGATGCGCATCGTCGAAGCTCTGCAGGCCAAGGGCCATGTGGTCGCGATGACCGGCGACGGCGTGAACGACGCTCCGGCCCTGAAGACCGCCGACATTGGCGTGGCGATGGGCATCACCGGCACGGAGGTGACCAAGGAGGCGGGCACGCTGGTGCTCACCGACGACAACTTTGCCTCCATCGTGCGCGCGGTGGAGGAGGGGCGGACGATCTACGACAATATCGTCAAGTTTGTGCGCTTCCAGTTATCGACCAACATCGGGGCGATCCTGACCGTGCTGGGCGCCCCCTTCCTCGGCTTCGCCACGCCGTTCACCGCCATCCAGATTCTCTGGGTCAACATCATTATGGATGGCCCGCCGGCGATGACGCTGGGCGTCGAACCGGGACGACCGGGCATCATGCACGAGCGCCCGCGCAGCAAGGAGGCCGCCATTCTCTCCGCGCCGCGCCTGTGGCGTATCGCACTCTATGGCGCGACCATGGCGGTCGGCACGCTGGCCGTCTATGCCTGGGCGATGCAGTCCGGCGATGTGGCCAAGGCGATGACGTTGGCCTTCACCACCTTCGTGCTGTTCCAGTTCTTCAACATCTTCAATGCCCGCGCCGAGCATGGCAGCGCCTTCAACAGCCAGTTCTTCAGCAACGGCAAACTGTGGCTGGCGCTGCTTGCGGTCGTCGCCCTGCAGGTTGTCGCCGTACATTGGGCGCCGGCGCAAACGATCTTCGATACGGTGGATTTGACGCTGCTTGAGTGGGGCGTCGCCGCGGCTGTGGCGTCGAGTACGCTATTGCTGGAGGAGGCCCGCAAGCTGCTGGTACGCTGCTTCCGCCGCCCGTCTTCAGGTGTTGCGGGCTGAGCAGATCGGGCAGGAGGGGTCGCGCGGCACGGTGATGCTGCGCCACTCCATCGTCAGTCCTTCAAGCAGTAGCAGCCGGCCAGCCAGTGAATCGCCGCAGCCGATGATGAGTTTGAGCGCTTCCGCCGCCTGCGTTGCGCCGACGATGCCGACCAACGGGGCGAACACTCCCATGGTGGCGCAGCGCACTTCCTCGACTTCTTCGGCTTCCGGAAACAGGCAGTGATAACAGGGCGCGGCGGCGCGGCGCGTGTCGAACACCGCAATCTGGCCGTCAAAGCGGATCGCCGCACCCGACACCAACGGCTTGCGGGATTTCACGCAGGCGCGGTTGACGGCATGGCGTGTGGCGAAATTGTCCGAACAATCGAGCACCACGTCGGCTCGCGCGACTTCTTCTTCCAGCCTTACCTTGTTAAGACGTTCCTGCAACGGGATTACCCGGCAGCCGGGATTGATCTCGGCCAGTGTCCGTTCGCCCGAAAGCACTTTCGGCAGGCCGACCGCGCTGGTGCGATGGAGAATCTGGCGTTGCAGGTTGGTCAGGTCGACGCTGTCACCGTCGGCCAATACCAGCGTACCGATGCCGGCTGAAGCGAGGTAGAGCGCCGCCGGTGAACCCAAGCCGCCGGCGCCGATGACGAGGGCGCACGCATTCAGCAGCCGTTCCTGGCCTTCGATGCCGATCTGCGGCAGAAGAATGTGCCGCGAATAGCGCAGCAAGGCGGCATCGTCGAGCCCCCTGTTGGCTGAGCCCACTTACTTGTATTCCCGGAGTTCGGGTGGGGTGTCGTCGTGATCGCCGTGGGGGTGATGTTCCCAGGCTTTAGAGTAAACGTCGTGGGATTTCTTGATCAGCCGTTCGGGTTGGCCGAGATTGCGCCGCTGGGTTTCTTCCGAGAAATACACCAGCGCGCGCACCAGTTTGTGGTAAAGCGTGGTTTCCAGATGAAAGCCGCGGTCGATGAGCAGGTTTTCCAGGCCTTCCATGCTGTGGTCGGCAATGTCGTACCAGACCGAAACGCTGTTGGGCTGCGTGCCGGGCGCGACTTCCAGCCCGGGAAGGGTGGAAAACAAGGCAATTGCCTCATCGACCTGGTCGGGCTTGAGTTTGAAGAAATGAATCTCCCGATGCTTGCGCATACCGTGCTGAGGCGCCAGGGCATGCGGCCGGTGTAGACCGCGCTCCTGGTCGCGCAACAGACGGGCACGCTCGGGGTTCATCATTTTTTGATGACGTTGAGCGCCTTGAGAAGGTTCATGGCTTGCGACAGCTGGTAATCGTCCTTTGAAGCCGGTTCGAAGGGCTTGGTGTGAGCTTCGTCGTCGTCCTTACCCTCTTTGCCGCCATCCTTGCCGTTCTTCCCAGGCGCCTTTTCAGGGGCTTTCGGTGCGGCGGGCTTGGGGGCTTCCTTGCTTTCCTTGGCGTCCTTGTCGGCGGCGAGATGGCGACCCAGGTCGGCTTCGCGCAGGCGATCACGCGATCCGCCGTTGGGCGTTTCCTCGACGACGATGTCAGGTTCGATGCCCTTGGCCTGGATCGAGCGACCATTGGGGGTGTAGTAGCGCGCCGTGGTCAGTTTGATGGCGGCTTTCGAAGAGAGCGGCAACACGGTCTGTACCGAACCCTTGCCGAAGGTCTGCGTACCCATGACCACCGCACGCTTGTGATCCTGCAGGGCGCCGGCGACAATTTCCGAAGCCGAAGCCGAACCGCCATTGACCAGCACGATCATCGGCACCGTGCGCGCGCCTTCTGGCAGTTTCTTGATGAAATCCTCGCGACCGCCACGCAGGTAATCCTCGCTGGCGGCGGTGTATTTGCGCTTGGCATCCTCGACGCGTCCGTCGGTCGTTACGACCACGCTGTTGGCGGGCAGGAAAGCGGCAGAGACGCCGATCGCGCCGTGCAACAACCCGCCCGGATCGTTGCGCAGATCGAGCACCAGACCTTTGAGTCCCGTCCCCTTCGCTTCCGCGTCGGCCTTGTAGAGTTTGTCGAGGTGCTTGACTACATCCGCTGCGGTTTCTTCCTGAAATTGCGTGACGCGCAGGAAGCCGTAACCCGGCTCGATCAGCTTGGACTTGACGCTTTGCACCTTGATCACGTCGCGCATGATGGTCAGTTCGAGCGGCTTGGTCTCGCCCTTGCGCAGAATGGTCAATTTGATCGAGGTTTTCGGCTTGCCGCGCATTTTCTTCACGGCATCGTTCAGTGTCATGCCCTTGACGGGGGTGTCGTCGAGCTTGAAGATCAGATCGCCGGCCTTGACGCCGGCGCGAAACGCAGGTGTGTCCTCGATCGGGGAAACCACCTTGACCAGGCCGTCTTCCATGCCGACTTCGATGCCGAGACCGCCGAACTCGCCCTGGGTGGATACCTGCAGATCTTTGAAAGCATCGGCGTCGAGGTAGGAGGAATGCGGGTCGAGATTGGCCAGCATTCCGCTGATGGCATGAGAAATCAGCTTCTTGTCCTCGACGGGCTCGACGTAGCCTTGCTTGATGGCATTGAAGACATCGGTGAAATTGCGCAGTTCCTCGACCGGCAAGGGGTGTGCCGCATTCTTTTGCGCGATGGCGGAAAAATTCAGACTCAGGGTGACGCCGGCAACCAGGCCGACAAGGACAAGACCGATTTGTTGCAGCTTGCTACGCATGTGATTCCCTGTGAGTCATTGAAGTTGATGGGTCAAGGTAGGGTGCGGAGCCATTTGGCGGCATCAATGGCCTGTCCGCGATGCCTGAGTTCAAAGTATAAACCCGATTCTGCATAGCCTCCGCTGGCGCCGACGATGGCGATCGGCTTGCCGCCCTGGACCTGTTGGCCGACATCCGCCAGCAAGGTCTGGTTGTTGCCATACACCGAAAAGAAGTCGTCGTCGTGATCGACAATGAGAAGGTGGCCGTAACCACGCAGCCAGTCGGCAAATACCACCACCCCTTCCGCGACGGCGCGTACCTCGGCGCCCTCGCCGGCCTTGATGAACAGACCCTTGCGGAACGCCTGATCGGCGTCGCGGCGCGCAGCCTGTGGCTCGATGCGGCTGCCCGCGACGGGAAGGAGCAAGCGACCGCGCAGTTGGGCGAACGCGCCGCTGGCGTTGATCGGATCTGATCGAACCAGCGGCGAGGATCGGGCGGGCGCAGGCTGTCTCGCCTGTGCCGCAGCTTTTGCTTGAGTGTCTTTCTTTGCCCGGAGGACTTTCCTGGCTTGAGCAGCCTTCTTCGCCAGAGTGGCGATCAGGTTGCCGAGTCGTTGCTCGTTCTGTTTGAGTGTGTCGATTTCGTGCCGCTGGGAAGCAATCTGTCCGGCGAGTTGCGCGAGCGTTTCCTGACGTTCCTGCTGGCGTTGGCGAAGCAGGGCGCGTTCGGCTTCCTCTCGTTGCGCCAGTGCGGCAAGTTTTTCGCTGCGCTGGCGGACCATGTCAGCGAGTCGTCGGGTTTCTGCCGCGTCGGCGCGCAGCCCGGAAATCAAGTCGGCCTTGGCGCGTGATAGAAGCGAGAGAAAGTAACGGTCGCGCTTCGCTGCATTGGGGTCGCCGCCGGATAGCAAGATCGCCAGCGCATCCGCTTCCTGGGGACGGAAACGGTAGCGCAGCAAACGGGAGAGTTCCGCCTGGCGGGTGGCGACGCGCGCTTCGATGATCTTCAGGTCCCGTTCGTAGGCACTGCGTTCGCTGCGCACGCCAGCGTGTTCTTCAGCCAGTGCATGTAGCTTGCGGGCGCTGGCGGCGATGTTTTTTTCGGTGGCGCGCAACTGCTCCTGCGCAGCGTTGCGCGCGGATTCCTTGTCCTTGACCTGCTTTTCCAGCGCCAGACGCTGTTCGCGAACCGCTTCGAGGCGGACCTTCTCCCGTTCGCCCACCGCGAGTGCGGAAGCGGGCAGGAAGAGAAGGGCAATAGCGAGTATCCGTATCAAACCGCGCAGAACAGCAAAGAGGCTGGGAGGGAAAATCGACAGGGCGTAGCGATCTAAGTATGATACGCCCCCTGCCGCTTGCCGGCCGCCTTGCCGTCCGGTGTGGCGGTCAGAAGCAAGCCCCCGACGAACTTTTCCCTAACGAACAACCATGGAACGCACGGCAGTTACCGATCTCGCCGAACACCACGAACATATCCAGATTGCGGCGCGCGCCTTGAAGGCGATTTCGCATCCGCTGCGCCTTAAGGTTCTGTGCGTGGTCGGCGATCAGGAGATTTGCGTGCAGGACATCGTCGATGCCGTCGGCACCACGCAAAGCAATATCTCACAGCATCTGGCGATCCTGCGCGACAAAGGCGTGTTGACCACGCGCAAGGACGCCAATCGCGTGTACTACCGCGTCGCCGATCAGCGCACCCTGCAGATGGTGGTGATGATGCGCGAGATATTTTGTGGCGTCCCGCGCCCCAACCAGGAGATTATTTCGCCATGAGAGTTTCGCAATGAGCAGCGGCATGGAATTTGTTCAACAGAATTTGATGTGGGTCGGCCTGGCCGCCGTGAGCGGTGGCATGTTGCTGTGGCAGACCTACAGCGGCGCCGGTCGCAAGAACATTTCGGTCAATGAGGCGACGCTACTGATCAATCGACAGGATGCACTGGTGGTGGATGTGCGCGAAACGGCCGAGTGGTCGGCCGGCCATATCGCCCATGCGCGCCACATCGCACTGGGCCATCTGGGCAATCATCTTTCCGAGATCGAAAAGTTCAAGGACAAGCCGGTGATCATGGTCTGCGCCAGCGGCAACCGTTCGGGTTCGGCGTGCAGCGTGCTCAAGAAGGCCGGTTTTCAGCAGGTCTTCAATCTCGACGGCGGCATGCGCGCCTGGGGCGACGCCGGGCTGCCGATGACGAAGAAATAAGGAGCGGCGTCATGGCGAAAATCGAAATGTATTCCACCGCAGTCTGTCCTTACTGCGTGCGCGCCGAGGCGCTGCTCAAGCGCAAGGGCGTGACCGACATCGAAAAGATTCGCGTCGATCTCGATGCTGCCAAACGCCAGGAGATGGAGGCGCGCGTTCCCGGCGCCCGCACCGTGCCGCAGATTTTTATCGACGGTCTGCATGTCGGTGGCTGCGACGATCTCCACGAACTCGACCGGCAGGGCAAGCTTGATCCCCTGCTGGCTAAATAAATAACCCCTTACCTTCAGGAACATCATGAGCGAACAAGCCCAGAACAACGCCCCGGTTTTCAGTATCGAGAAAATCTACGTCAAGGATCTTTCCCTCGAAGTGCCGAATGCGCCGCACTGCTTTCTTGAACGCGAGCAGGCACAGATCAACTTGCAGATGCAGACCGGCGGCGAGGCGGTTGGCGAGGGCGTTTTCAATGTCGTGCTGACCCTGACGGTGACGGCCGCGATCGGCGAAAAGACCCAGTTTCTCGTCGAGGCGGCGCAGGCGGGCATTTTCCAGATTCAAAATGTGCCGCAGGAAGAGCTGGAGCCAATCATTGCCGTGGCTTGCCCGAATATTCTTTTTCCCTATGCGCGCGAGACGATTTCCGACGCGATTACCCGCTCCGGTTTCCCGCCGGTATTGCTCGCTCCGGTGAACTTTGAAGCGATTTATCGCCAGCGCCTGGAAGAGCAACAGGCGCAACAAGCCGCAGGCGCACCACAAGCCGCAGGCGCTCAGCCAGCCGCAGGCGCTCAAGAGACAACCCTTCAGTAATGCGCCCAACGGCCTTCGCTC
>CAZAWN010000025.1:13458-24365 GCA_964488825.1 uncultured Methyloversatilis sp.
AGCCGCAGGCGCTCAAGAGACAACCCTTCAGTAATGCGCCCAACGGCCTTCGCTCTGCTGCTGGCAGGCATGGCGGGGCCTGCGCTGGGGCTCGATTACCGGTCGGTGAATGAGGCCGCCGTGCTTTTCGATGCTCCCTCGCAAAAGGCCAAACCGCTGTTTGTCATCGCTCCCGCCACCCCGGTGGAATTGGTTGTCGGTCTTGATGCCTGGGTCAAGGTACGCGACATGAAGGGCGATCTCGCCTGGATCGAGCGGCGCCAACTGGCTGACCAGCGCACACTGCAGGTGAGGGCCGGGGGCGCGCAGATACGTAGCGAGGCCAGCGACACCGCCCGGTTGGTTTTCGAGGCGGAGCCCGACGTGGTGCTGGAACTGGTCGAGCCTGCGCCGGTCGGTTGGGCGCGGGTGCGTCATCGCGACGGGGCGCAAGGTTTTGTCAAGGCTGCCCAAGTCTGGGGGCTGTAATGCGAATTGCGGTGATTGGCGCCGGCGCCTGGGGTACTGCGCTGGCTTTGTCGTTTGCTCAGCGACATGCGGTCAGCCTGTGGTCCTGGCAGGCGGAGCATGTGGCGGCGATGGCCGCGGCGCGCGAGAACGTCCAGTTTCTTCCCGGTTTTCGCTTTCCGGACTCACTTGAACTGACGGCCGATCTGGCGGAGGCTGTGGGCGCTGCCGATCTGGCGCTGCTTGCCACTCCGATGGTTGGGCTGCGCACGACGGTCGGTCAGCTCGCCGGTTTACGTCCCGCTTTGCCTTTCCTCTGGGTGTGCAAGGGACTGGAGGCCGGCAGCGGTTTGTTGCCTCATCAGGTCGTGGCCGGCGTTCATCCCGCTGCGACGTGTGGGGCGCTCACTGGCCCCAGTTTTGCCGCTGAGGTGGCGCGCGGCCTGCCTGCCGCCGTGACCATCGCTTCCGTCGATGCAGCGTTTGCCGACCGCCTCGCGCATCAACTGCATGGCCCGCGCCTGCGGCTGTACGCCAACGAGGACATCGTCGGCGCCGAAGTCGGCGGTGCGGTGAAGAACGTCATGGCCATCGCCAGCGGCATTTGCGACGGCCTTGGCCTGGGTCTGAATGCGCGCGCCGCCCTGATGACACGGGGTTTGGCGGAGATGACCCGTTTCGGCGTTGCCCTCGGCGGACAGTCGGAAACCTTTATGGGACTGACGGGTATGGGGGATTTGATTCTGACCTGTACCGGCGATCTGTCGCGCAATCGGCGCGTGGGCCTGTTATTGGCAGCCGGCAAGGCGCTGCCCGATATACAACGCGATCTTGGCCATGTCGCCGAGGGGGTGATGACGGCGCGCGAGGTCGCGCAGCGCGCCATGGGTCTCGGTATCGAGATGCCCATTACTGCGGCGATCTGCGACGTCTTGGACGGTCGATTATCGGCGGCGGGCGTGGTGGATCGCTTGATGAGTCGGGACCCGAAGCACGAGTAGGCTTGCTCTCCCCCAGCCCCTTTCTCGCCAAAGCGGAGACTGTTTGCGCACTGCGCGCGTGGTGTTGATGCCGTCCCGCCAGCGCCGAGTTTCAATGCCCCCCTGCGAAACCGTGTTGCCGCCAGGCCTCATAGACCGCGATGGCCACGGTGTTCGATAAATTCAGGCTGCGGTTGCCAGGCATCAGCGGGAGGCGCAGTCGCTGCGACGGTGGCAGCGATTCGAGCAATTCCACTGGCAGCCCCCGCGTTTCCGGGCCGAACACGAAGGCATCGCCCGCCCGGTAGTCCACGCTGTCGTAACGGGTCATCCCCTTGGTACTGAAGGCGAACCAGCGCGCTGCACCCAGACATGCCTGGCAGGCTGACCAGTCCGGATGCACCTTTACGTCGGCAATTTCCGCGTAATCCAGGCCGGCGCGCCGCATGGCGGCCGAATCCACCGCAAAGCCCAGCGGCTCGACCAGATGCAGACGGCAGCCGGTGTTGGCGGCAAGCCGGATTACATTGCCGGTGTTTGGCGGAATTTCAGGCTGAAACAGAATAATCTGGAACATAATAGGCACGGGTTGAGGTTGCGGAAAGTGACCGTATAGTTTATTCAAGCTGCCCCTTGTCATGTCCATGCGACGTAACAGGCGGCCAACGATAAGTAGGGGGAAGACATGAAAGTCCAACAAGCCATTCTGAAGGCGCCAACTGATGCAAGCGGCGCATTGTTGCCGCTTGCAGCCATTGCACCGAACTGGGTGCTGGTTTTCGGTGCGGCGAGTTTCTTCGCTGATGCCGATTTTGTGGCAGCCTTGCACCAGTCCTTTCCTGGGGCGGTGTTGCTTGGCTGCTCGACAGCCGGCGAAATCGGCAACGCGGGCGTCGATGACAACACCTGCATCGTCACGGCTGTGAAGTTCGAGAAAACCCGGCTTCGTTCCGCCAGTACTCGTCTCGTGAGCATGGAGGATTCGGCGGCGGCCGGCGAACGCATCGGCGCTGCCTTGCAGGCAGACGATCTCAAGGCGGTCATGGTGTTCGGTCCTGGCGTACAGATCAACGGCAGCGCGCTGGTTGAGGGCATTGTCAGCCGGGTCGGCGCCGGAGTTCCGATTACCGGTGGATTGGCGGGCGATGGCGGCGCGTTTCTACGTACCTTTACGCTGGGCGAGGAAGGCGCTTGCGACGACGCAATTGTCGCCGTGGGTATGGCAGGCGAGGGACTGCAATTCGGTCATGGTTCTTTTGGCGGATGGGAATCTTTCGGCCCGGCGCGGAAGGTGACGCGATCAGTTGCGAACGTACTGTATGAACTTGACGGCGAACCCGCCCTTGAAGTGTACAAGCGCTATCTTGGCGACCATGCCGCCGGCTTGCCGGCGTCCGGCCTGTTGTTCCCCTTCGCCATGCTCGGCGAGGATCACGATGCGATCGGTCTGATTCGCACCATACTGGGCATCGATGAAGCGGCCGGCAGCCTGACGCTGGCCGGTGCGATCAATCCCGATGGTTATCTCAAACTCATGCACGCCAGTACCGACCGTCTGGTGAATGGTGCGGAAGCGGCAGCCGAAGCGGCGGCGGCCATGCAGAAAACTGTCGGCGAAAGTCTCGCGGTGCTCGTCAGTTGCGTTGGTCGGAAGCTGGTCATGGGGGATCGTGTCGACGAGGAAGTCGAGGCTGTCGGCGAAGTGTTTGGCAAGGGGGCGACCCTCACGGGGTTTTACTCCTACGGCGAAATCAGCCCCTTTACGCCGGGCAGTGCTTGCCAGTTGCACAACCAGACCATGACAATCACTTGGCTCGGCGAGCGCTGAGCACCCAGTCGGTCAGGATCTTTCATGCACCGCGGTTTGCAGCGCCAGCTCAAGCGAACGCTTGGACTGGCTGACGAGGGGGCGCTGTCGGCCCTGATCGGGGAGGCCAAGTCGCTTGCCGGACAGCCTGGGCTTGCTCCTGCGGTGGCTGCTCTGTTGGACAACTTCGGCGAGTTTGTCGGTCGCGTCGATGCCACTTACGAGCAATTCGAACGCGACCTCGATTTGCGTACGCGCAGCCTGGAACTCAGCTCGACGGAGCTGAACACCGTCAACACCCGCTTGCGCGACGATATTGCCATCCGCGCCCGCGCGGTCGAATCACTGCGCAGAACAGTTGCCGAATTGCTGGGCGAGGATCAGGTCGGAGGCGGGGGCGCCAGCGACGAACTGGAATCGCTGGCGCGCATTGTGGCCAATCTGGTTACAGCGCGCAAACAGGCGGAAACGCAACTTGCCGAACAACTCCATTTCAGTCGTCAGTTGATGGATGCGATCCCGATTCCAATTTACTACAAGGATACCGAGGGCCGTTATCACGGCAATAACCGCAGCTTCATCGAAACCTTCGCTCCTGACGCGACGCAGTCGCTGGTCGGCAAGACCGTTTTCGATATTTTGGCGCCCGATCTGGCCAGGTTCCAGGATGACAAGGATCAGGCGCTGTTCCGTTCGAGGACACCCCAGACTTATGAAGTCCATGCCATGCCGGTGGGCGGCGAAGCGCGTTCCTATCTCTATCACAAGGCCTGCCTGACCCGCCCGGACGGTTCAATATGGGGCTTGATCGGTGCGATCATTGATTTGACTGATCGTTACCGTTGGGAAGAAGGCCTGATCCAGGCACGCGATGCCGCCGAGGCCGCCAATAAGGCGAAAAGCGACTTTCTCGCCAACATGAGTCACGAAATACGCACGCCGATGAACGGCATCATCGGCATGACGGATCTGGCGCTGGATACCCGACTCGACGACGAACAGCGCGAGTATTTGCAGATCGTCAAGTCATCTGCCGACTCCTTGCTGACGGTCATCAACGACATTCTCGATTTTTCGAAGATCGAGGCCGGAAAATTGCTGGTCGAACGCGTCGGTTTCGACTTGCGCCGCACCGTTTCCGAAACGCTCAAGACCCTGACCTTGCGTGCCCATCAAAAAAGTCTGGAGATCATCTGCGATATTGCCGACGAGGCGCCCAGCCGCGTGCTGGGCGATCCGGGTCGGCTACGGCAGATTCTGCTCAATCTGGTCGGCAACGCCATCAAGTTCGCCGATCACGGCTCGGTCGTCGTGCGCGTGAATGTTCATGCGATCACGGCAGGGGCCGTAAGCCTGCATTTCTCGGTACAGGATAGCGGGATCGGCATTCCTTCCGACAAGCTGGAACATATCTTCGATGCGTTTTCGCAGGCGGATACTTCCACAACGCGACGCTATGGCGGTACCGGACTGGGACTGACGATTTCGAACCGGCTGGTCGAATTGATGGGCGGGGATATCTGGGTCGAAAGTCAGGTAGGGGTTGGCAGCACCTTCCATTTCACGGTCGCCTTCGGAATCGATGAAAGTAAGCCGGAACCCTTGTCAGCGACCGACTTGGCAGGACGGCAGGTTTTGCTGGTCGACGACAACGCGGTGAACCGGGAAGTCTACCTGCGCCAGTTGTCGCGTTGGGGGGTTGTCGCGGCGGCCGCCGAATCGGGCGAGTCGGCTCAAGCGGTCTTGTCCTCGGGAACCGTTCCGGATGCGATCCTGCTCGATGTACATATGCCGGACATGGACGGTTTCAGCCTCGCCGGGTGGATCAAGCGGCAGCCGGCCCTCCAGGCTGTACCCTTGATCGTCCTGTCTTCCGGGCCGCTGCGTGGCGATGCCGAGCGTTGCCGTGCGATCGGCATCAATGCCTATTTCTCCAAGCCGATTTCCGAGGACGAACTCAAGGCTGCCCTGGCCAACATTCTCGGCAACCGGCAACTTGCCGTCGGTCCGGCCGAAACGCCGCAATTGCTTACCCGCCACCAATTGCGCGAGGGGGGGCGAGTGCTGCAGGTGTTGCTGGTTGAAGACAACCCGATCAATCAACAGCTGGCGATTCGTCTGCTGGAGAAATGGGGGCATCGTCACGTACTGGCAGTGAATGGCCGCGAAGCGGTCGACAGGATTGTTGCCGGTCAGCATTTCGATATCGTGCTGATGGATATGCAAATGCCGGTGATGAGTGGCGTCGAGGCGACACGCCTGATCCGTGCGCACGAAATTGCCCGGGGGTTGCCGCATCTGCCCATCATTGCCATGACGGCGAATGCGATGCAGGGAGATCGCGATGCTTGCCTGGCAGCCGGGATGGACGATTATCTGGCCAAGCCGATCAAGGCCGCCGATCTGGCTGACAAGCTGGGCATGATGGCGCCCGCGACGGTGCGGGGTTTCCACCCACAGCCCCTCGCTGCGGTCGAAACAAACTTTGACTACGCAGCGGCGCTCGCAGGCATGGATGCCGAAATCATCGAAATCATCGCCCCGGCCTTTCTCGAACACTACGCTAACGAATTGGCCGCTCTCGAAGCGGCGATTCTGCTCGGCGATGCTCCCGCAACCGGACGCCACGCCCACGGCCTGAAAGGTACGCTCGCCGCATTCGGCGCCCAGCCGGCGGAACGACGCGCCGCCGAAATTGAAGCGCTGGCGAAGATCAGCGAACTGTCCGGACTTGCCCCGCTCTTTGCTGGACTGCGCAAGGAAACCGAAAGACTTGTTGAAGTCCTCCAACAACAGGTCTGAGATATCCGCCTTTATCCCTTTCCGCCTGTTGTTTTTCGCGCGAATAATCAATAGAATCGCGCACTTTTACGCTTACCACTAAGGATTTCCCATGGTTGTTATTCGTCTTGCCCGCAGCGGCGCCAAGAAGCGCCCGTTCTTCAATATGGTGGTTACCGATTCGCGCAACCGTCGCGATGGTCGTTTTGTCGAACGTGTCGGCTATTACAACCCCAAGGCCACCGTGAATGAGAAGGGCCTGTTCGTTGATGCCGACCGCCTGGCATTCTGGCAGGGCAAGGGCGCCCAGCTTTCGCCGACCGCCGCGCGCCTCGTCAAGCAGGCTGCCGTTGCGAAGGTCGCCTAAGCAGCAATGATCGTTCTGGGGCGGATCACTGCCCCATACGGGGTGAAGGGTTGGCTGCACCTGCACCCGTTTGGCGACGATCCTGGACGCTGGAGCGAGATGCCGCACTGGTGGTTGGGGCGCGACGACCAGGATTTTTCCGGTTGGCAGTCTTTTCCGTTGGAATGCTTGCGAGCACATGGAAAAGCCTGGGTAGCCAAGCTGATCGGCGTAGATGATCGTCGTACGGCGGAGTCCATGGTGGGCAGTTTTGTCGGCGCACCGCGCGAGGTCTTGCCGGCGACTGCGGTGGATGAGTATTACTGGGCCGACCTGGTTGGCCTGAAAGTGGAAAACCTCAGGCAGGAAGCGTTGGGGCGGGTGATCGAACTGATCGAATCCGGCGCTCATGCGGTGGTAGTGGTGCAGGAAGGCGAAGGTGATACGGCGCGTCAACGTTTGTTGCCTTTTGTCGGCCAGGTGGTGAAAGCAGTGGATGTGCCGGCGGGCGTGATGCGCGTCGACTGGGAAATAGACTGGTGACGAGCGACGCGAGGGGCGGGGAAATGTTGCGCTTCGACATCGTCACCCTGTTCCCGGAAATGTTTGCGGCGGTGACGGAGTGCGGTATCAGTCGGCGTGCGCTGGAGCGCGGCCTGTGGCAGATGGCATGCTGGAATCCGCGCGATTGGGCCGGCAATGCCTACGGGTCGGTGGATGACCGACCGTTTGGCGGCGGGCCCGGCATGGTGATGCGGGCGCAGCCGCTGGAGGAAGCGATCGGCGCAGCGAAATCTGCGCGCGGTGGTGCGGGTCGAGTGATTTATATGTCGCCCCAGGGGCAGCCGCTCGCACATGCGAGGGTGGTCGAACTGGCAGCAAGCAGCGGAGCGATCCTGCTGTGCGGACGTTACGAGGGCATCGACGAGCGTGTGATTGCTCGCTGTGTGGATGAGGAAGTGTCGCTGGGCGATTTCGTGTTGTCTGGCGGCGAAATCGCCGCGTTGGCCTTGATCGACGCGTGCGTGAGGCAGCTGCCGGGTGCCTTGAATGATGAGGCCTCGGCGGTAGAAGATTCGTTTGCCGCAGGGAGCGGGGGGCTGCTGGATTGCCCTCACTACACGCGGCCTGAAGTGTATGAAGGAATGACGGTTCCCGACGTGTTGTTATCCGGGCACCACGAGAACATTCGCCGCTGGCGACTCAAGCAGTCGCTGGTGCGGACCCGGGAGCGCCGCCCGGAGCTGTTTGCCAAATGGCTGGCGCAAAGAGTTGCTCAAGGCGCCGCACGCGGCTTGAGCAAGGAAGAAACGCAACTACTGCGCGAGATCGAAGCGGATTCGGGCGAAGGCAAGTAGCTCTGCGGTCGTAACAAGACGATTTTTGATTTGACAAGGAAAACGACATGAACCTGATTGAACAACTGGAAAAAGAAGAAATCGAGCGCCTCGGCAAGGTCATCCCCGAATTTGCTCCGGGCGATACCCTGGTGGTCAATGTGAATGTGGTCGAAGGCGATCGCAAGCGCGTCCAGGCATTCGAAGGCGTGGTCATCGCCAAGCGCAACCGCGGCCTCAACTCCGCCTTTACCGTTCGCAAAATCTCCTCCGGCGAAGGCGTCGAGCGTACCTTCCAGACTTATTCCCCGCTGATCGCCAGCATCGAAGTCAAGCGCAAGGGCGACGTGCGTCGCGCCAAGTTGTATTACCTGCGTGATCGCTCCGGCAAGTCGGCGCGCATCAAGGAGAAGCTCACCCGCAAGGCCGACGTCAAAGTCGAGGCCGCCAAGGAGTAAGTTTCTTCCACGCCAACAAAAAAGGGACGCGTTGCGTCCCTTTTTTGTTGGTTGCTGCGAAGCTCAGGCGAGCTTGTCTTTTTCGATCAGCGCATAGGCGGAGTGGTTGTGGATTGATTCGAAATTCTCGGATTCGACGATGTAGGCGTCAATGCGCGGATCGGCATTCAGCACTCCGGCGACATCGCGCACGATGTCCTCGACGAACTTGGGGTTGTCGTAGGCGCGCTCCGTGACATATTTTTCATCCGGCCGCTTGAGCAGGCCGTAGAGCTCGCAGGAAGCCTGACTTTCGGCCATCTGGACGAGTTCCTCGATCCAGACGAAGCTGTTGGTGGTGGCGGTGATGGTGATGTGCGAACGCTGGTTATGGGCACCGCGCTCGGAAATTTTCTTCGAACAGGGACAAAGGCTGGTGGCGGCGACGACCACGCGGGTGGTTTGGCGGAATCGGTCGCCTTCGAGGATTTCGCCGACGAAGGTGACTTCGTAATCGAGCAAGCTTTTTACCTTGGAGATCGGTGCTTCCTTATTAATAAAGTACGGGAAGCTCATTTCAAGGTGGCCGGTCTTGGCTTCGAGCTTGACGACCATCTCGCGCAGCATGGCTTCGAAGCTCTCGACGGAAATCTCGCGCTCCCGGGAATTGAGGATTTCTACGAAGCGCGACATATGGGTGCCCTTGAAGTTGTGCGGCAACCCGACATACATGTTGAAGTTGGCGATGGTGTGCTGCACGCCGCCGGACTTGTCCAGCACCTTGACAGGATGGCGGATGGACTTGATGCCGACCTTGTCGATGGGCAGTTGGCGCGAGTCGATACTGGATTGGACGTCAGGTATAGCCATGTTGATGTCTCTCAGGTTCATGGGGGCGGTCTCCTTGTTGTCCCCCGTAGATGGTAATCCCGACAAAGTTTATCAAGTATGAAGGGAGCGAAATTTTTCGATGCGCGCGACGATGCCTGCGGGGTTCAGTCCCAGTTCGGCCAGCATCTGGGCTTGTTCGCCTTGTTCGACGAAGCTGTCCGGCAGTCCCAGCCGCAACAGGGGTTTGACGATGCCCATGGTTTCGAGGGCACGAACGAGCTCCGCGCCGGCGCCGCCGATGACCGCATTTTCCTCGATGCTCACCAGGCAATCGTGGGTTTCCGCCAACTCGCGCAGCAAGTCGAGGTCGAGTGGCTTGACAAAGCGCATGTTGGCGACGCTGGCGTCCAGGACTTCTCCCGCTTCCAGGGCGGCGGCGAGTAGCGTGCCGAAGGCAAGGATGGCGACCCGCTTGCCGGGTCGGCGGATTTCTCCCTTGCCAATGGCGATGCTATCCAAACTCGGCGCTGGCGTGACGGCAGGTCCGGCGCCGCGCGGGTAGCGTACCGCCGCCGGGCCGGGATGCTGGTAGGCCGTCGTGAGCATGCGGCGGCATTCCGCCTCGTCGGCGGGCGTCATGACCACCATGTTGGGGATGCAGGCGAGATAGGAAAGGTCGAAGGCGCCCTGATGGGTGGCGCCATCAGCGCCGACCAGTCCGCCACGGTCGATGGCGAAGGTGACGTCGAGGTTCTGCAATGCGACGTCGTGGATCAACTGGTCGTAGGCGCGCTGCAGAAAGGTGGAATAGATCGCTACCACCGGTTTCATGTCGCCGCAGGCCAGACCCGCCGCGAAGGTCACGGCGTGTTGTTCGGCGATGCCGACATCGTGATAGCGCTGCGGAAAGGCCTGGGCGAAGCGTGTCATGCCCGAACCTTCGCACATCGCCGGGGTGACGGCGACGAGGCGCTCATCCTGCGTTGCCATGTCGCACAGCCAGTCACCGAAAACCTGGGTAAAAGTGAGCTTGCCGCCGCCTTTGCCAGCAGCGATGCCATTGCTCGCATCGAACTTCGAAACGCCGTGATAGAGCACCGGATCGGCTTCAGCGAGCTTGTAGCCTTGCCCCTTCTTGGTGATGATGTGGAGAAATTGCGGGCCTTTGAGGCGGCGCAGGTTTTCCAGCGTGGGAATCAGCGAATCGAGGTCGTGGCCGTCGATCGGGCCGATGTAATTGAAGCCGAACTCCTCGAACAGGGTGCCGGGAACGAACATGCCCTTGACGTGTTCTTCGGCGCGCTTGGCCAGTTCCAGTAAGGGTGGAGCCACCGAGAGGACCTTTTCGCCGGCCTTGCGCGCGGCGTTGAAGGTGCGACCGGAGAGCAGGCGGGCGAGATACTTGTTGAGCGCGCCGACCGGCGGCGAGATCGACATCTTGTTGTCGTTGAGGATGACCAGCAGGTTGGCGTCGATCACGCCGGCGTTGTTGAGCGCCTCGAAGGCCTGCCCGGCGGACATCGCGCCGTCGCCGATGATGGCCACCACACGCCGCTCTTCGCCCTTGTTGCGTGCCGCAACGGCCATGCCCAGCGCCGCGGAGATCGAGGTCGAGGAATGGCCGACGCCGAAGGTGTCGTATTCGCTCTCGTGGCGCCGCGGGAAGCCGGAGACGCCATCCTTCATGCGCAGGCGTTCCATGCCCGTACGACGCCCGGTGAGCGCCTTGTGCGGGTAGGTCTGGTGGCCGACATCCCAGACCAGGCGGTCGGAAGGGGTGTCGAAGACATAGTGCAGGGCGATGGTGAGCTCCACCGTGCCGAGATTCGATGACAGGTGGCCCCCGGTTTTCGATACCGATTCGAGCAGGAAGGCGCGCAACTCGTCGGCCAGCTTCGGCAGCGATTCACGTTCCAGGCGGCGCAGGTCGGCCGGAGACTG
>CAZAWN010000026.1:0-24223 GCA_964488825.1 uncultured Methyloversatilis sp.
GCACTCAGCAACCTGCCGCTGGATGATTGAATTTACGAATGTCGGCTCAGGGCACAGACTTGCCGACGGCTACGGAAATCCGACCGTCTGCTGACAGTCAGTTGTTGACGTAACTATCAAAGAGTTCATTGGGGGCTGATGGCCGATAGGCGAAGTTGATAATCCGGTATTCAGCCACCCGGTAACCAGTAACTCCAGGTACAAATGAAGGCAGGTTCCCGACCCCGGGGGGCGAACACAAGCACTCAACCCCCGCCGCAGCTTACCCCGCCACGCGGTCGGCGACGTCGATTCTTACCGCCGGGCGACCCTTCACCGTGGCGACGGCGTACTGCTGCCTCCATTCGCTGGGCGATGCGAAGCGATTCTCGCCGGCATAGTGAGGGATGCCGAAGATACGGTCGAGCACCAGTACCTTGCCCATCGGGTTGGTCGGTTCACGTTCGAGGTCTTACCATTCGGCATCCAGCCTGTGATTGGCTTCCTCGCGCGATGCGCTGGCATGGTCGATGATTCCGTAATCACGACTGCGGTCGAAGACGACGACGATACTGGACATGGCGCTTCCCTCGCGATTGTGCGGCCAGGGGGCGGCGGAGAGTGTCGTTGCGGAGACAATGTGTTGCCGCATGCCGTCACGCCAGCGCCGAGTTTTGCCGGTTTCGTTTGACAAGTCGGGGGCAGGGCGATTAGATTACTGACCCGCTAGTCAGTTAATCCATTTTGCCAGCATGCCCTCTGCCGTTTTGCTTGATCAGAAACCCACCCACCGCCGCCGCAAGCAGGCCCGCCCGGCCGAATTGACCGCGGCCGCGCTTGATCTGTTTGTCGAGAAGGGCTACGCCGCCACGCGACTGGAGGATGTCGCGGCCAGGGCGGGGGTGTCGAAAGGCACGCTGTATCTCTATTTCGACAGCAAGGAGGCCTTGTTCAAGGCCGTGGTGCGCGAGGGCTTGCTGCCGGCGCTGGCCGAAGGCGAGGCGCTGGTGGCCGGGTATGCGGGCAGCTCTGCGCAGTTGTTGCGCGAGGTGGGAACGGGAATGTGGCAATTGATCGGCGCGCAGCGCATCGGCGGCATTCCGAAACTGATCTTCGCCGAGGCGCATAATTTCCCCGAGATCGCCCGCTTCTATCACGAGGAAGTCATCCTGCGCGGTACTGCGCTGATTCGCGGCGTGATCGAACGCGGTGTGGCGAGCGGCGAATTCCGGCCGGTCGATCTCGATGCCGTGGTGTACATCGTCATGTCCCCGATTCTGATGCGCATGATCTGGCGTCATTCACTGGATGTTTGCGCGGCGGCCAGCGTTCCCGACCAGGCCTATTTCAACGAATACTTCGAACTGATGCTGCGCGGCCTGTGCGCAGGCGAAAGGGCGATCACTCCATGAAAACAGTTTTTCCCGTACTGGGCTTGGCGCTGCTGATGCTTTCGGCCTGTGGCAAGCAGGAAGCCGCCCCGGTTGCCGTCCCGCCAGCGCCAACTTTTGTTGTACGTCCTCTGGCCGAGGTGGCCATCCAGCCCGAACGCAGCGCGCCGGCCGCGGTGGTGGGCAAGAACGAAGCGCGGATTTCGGCCGAAGTGGCGGCCACGATCCTCGCGTTGCCGGTGGATGTAGGGCAGACCGTGCAACGCGGCGCAGTCGTCGCCCGCCTCGACCCGCGCGATGCCGAGCTGGCGCTGGAACGCGCGGCCGCCGCGCAAGCTCAGGCGGCCGCGCGCCATGCGCAGGCGCAGGCCCAGTTCGAGCGGGCCAAGGCGCTGCGCGAGAAGAATTTCTACTCGGTCGAAGCGCTGACCCTGCGCGAGACCGAGTTGGCCGCCACCGCGGCCGATCTGCGCGCCGCCCAAGCCCAGCGCGAAACAGTGCGTCGCACGCTCGACAAACATACGTTGCGCGCCCCGTTTGACGCGGTGGTGCGCGCCCGTAGCGGGCAGGTCGGCGAGTTGGCCACCCCGGGCGGTGTGTTGCTTACGCTGGTGTCAGCGCGCGAGCTGGAACTGGCCGCCCAAGTGCAGCCGCACGAGGCCCAAGGCCTGGCGGATGCCGTCACGCCAGGGCCGAGTTTTGCGGCTAACGGTCAGGTGTATCCGGTACGACTGCTGCGTGTCTCGCCGGCAGTGAATCGCGACTCGCGCAGCGTCGAGGCGCGCTTCGCGTTTGCAGCAGACGCCCCGCCGCCGGGCGCAGAAGGGAAACTGACCTGGCAAGCGCCGGGGTTGTGGCTGCCGGCCGACCTGCTGGTGCGCCGCGACAGTCGCCTGGGGCTGTTTGTCGCCGCCGCGGGCAAGGCGCGCTTCCATGCCCTGCCGGACGCGCAGGAGGGGCGCCCGGCCCGGGTCGACCTGCCGCCGACCACGCCGTTGGTGACGCAAGGACGTCATGGCCTGCAAGATGGAGCGCCGTTGCAGTGAGCTTCTACCGCCGTTTGTTGGACAACCATCCGCTGGCCAACATCGCCTTCGTCGTGGTGTTGGCGCTGGGCGCGCTGGCTTACCTGAGCATGCCGCGCGAGCAGGACCCGGAGATCAATTTCAACTGGGTGGTGATTACCACGGTGCTGCCGGGCGCGTCGCCGGAAGACGTGGAAAAGCGCGTCACCAAGCCGCTGGAAGACGCCATCAAGGGCGTCGCCGATGTCCGCTTTTCGATGTCCGCGTCGCGCGAGAACGTCTCGAACATTCTGGTGCGTTTCCGCGAGATTTCCGAACGCACTTTCGACAAGCGCGTCAACGACCTGCGCCGCGACATCCAGAACAAGGCGTCGAGCGAACTGCCAGCCGAGGCGAAAGACCCGCGCGTGATGGAAATCACCACGTCGAACGGCTTTCCCACCGCGCTGGTGGTCGTCAAGGGCGGTGCCAACGACGAGGTGCTGCGCCGTCAGGCGAAGTTATTGCGCGACGATTTCGAGCGCATGGCCGGCGTCGATCAGGTGTTCGCCACCGGCCTGGCCGACCCCGAATTGCGCATCGAGTACCACAGCGCTGCCCTCGCCAACCGCGGCCTGACCGGCGCGGATGTCGCCGATGCGGCCTCCGCCTGGTTCCGCGACAGCTTTGCCGGCAAGATCGAAACGCAGACCCATGACGGGCGGGACGCCTGGCTGGTGCGCGTCGTCGGCCAGCATGCCGATGCCGAACGGCTGGCGCAGATTCCCGTCGGCAAGGGCCGCCACCAGACGCCGCTCGACAGCGTCGCGACCGTGGCCCGCGCGCGCGGCGAAGCGACCAGCCTGGCGAGCCACGCCGGACAGGCCGCCGTGATGCTGGCGATTACCAAGAAGAGCAAGATCAACACCCTCGATCTGATCGAACGCACCCAGGCCTTCATCGCCGAGAAAAACCTCCAGTTGGCGGCGACGGGGATCAGTCTTCAACTGGTGGACGACCAGACCCACGCGACGCGCGAATCGATCCGCATCATGGAGTCGAACGCGTTGGTCGGTTTGCTGGTGGTGCTGGCAATGTGCTGGCTGTTCCTGGGTACGCGGATTGCCTTGCTGGTGGGTCTCGGTCTGCCGTTCGCTCTGGCGGGCACCTTCGCGGTCCTCGGTGCGCTCGGCTACACGGTCAATATCTCCGTGCTGCTCGGGGTGGTGATCGCGCTCGGCATGCTGGTGGACGATGCCGTGGTGGTAGTCGAGGCCATTTACTACAAGATGCAACGTGGCCTCGATGCGCTGACGGCCAGCCTCGACGCGATGCGGGAGGTATTTGCGCCTGTCACCTCCTCGGTGCTGACCACCATGGCGGCCTTCCTGCCGCTCATGCTATTGCCCGGCATCGTCGGCAAGTTCATGTTTGTGATTCCCTTCATCGTCACGCTGGCGCTGGCGATCAGCCTGATCGAGGCCTACTGGATTCTGCCGGTGCATGTGGTGAGCGCCGGGGGGCGCCCGCCAGCGGACGACTGGCGGGCGCGCTTCAACCATCGGCTGCGGGTGAAATACTCGCGCGCGCTGATTGCCGTGCTGCGCTGGCCGCGCGTGTCGCTGACCGCCGCCGGGCTGTTGTTTCTCTGCGCTGCAGCGGCGGTTGCGACTGGCATGGTGCGCGTACAGTTCTTCGCCTTCGATCCGATGCGCATCTTCTATGTCAATGTGGACATGCCGGCCGGCGCACCGCTCGAAGTCAGCCTGGCCGAGGCGGGCAAACTCGAAGCGGAGGTGCGCAAGCTTCTGCCGGCCGCCGAGATACGCAATTCCATGGCCTACGCAGGGATCAAATTCACCGACACCGAGCCGCTCTACGGCGATGCCTACGGCCAGGTCGTCGTGTCCCTGCAACCGAACACCGAGGGCGGGCGCAGCGTGGAGGCGATCGTCGCCGCCCTGCGTCCGCAGATCGAGGCGCTGCCGACAATCGGGAAAGTCAGTTTCACCCTCCTTTCGGGCGGTCCGCCGGTGACCAAGCCGATCCGCGTGCGGGTGCGCGGCGACGATCCGCACGAACTGCGCGCCGCCGCCGAGTCCTTGAAGGCCATTGTCAAGGAAGTGCCGGGCACGCAAGACGTGACGGACGACGAGATTCCCGGTCGCCCGCAGTTGGTACTGGAACTGGATCGCGAGGCCTTGCGCGCCGCCGGTCTGGATGCGGCGCGCGTGGCACGACTGGTACGGCTGGCCGTGGATGGCGAGATCGTCGCGCAAACGCGCGATCTGGGCGAGAAAGTCGAACTGCGCGTGCGGGCGCATCGGCCGGGCGATAGTGTCGGACACGACATCCTCAACCTGCTCGATGATCCTATCCACTTGGGGGATTCTGCTGGCGGGCAAACCACCCTCGGCGCACTGGTGCGCGCCGAAACCCGAACCGGACCCGGAGTGATCAAGCATTACAACCTGGTCCGCGCCATCACTGTCGAAGCCGATCTCGACAAAAACATCACCGACACGGTCGCCGCCGACCGTCTCATCCAGCAGGCCTGGCCACGGGTGGCGGCGCAGTTTCCCAACGTCAGCCTGGATTTCTCTGGCGAAATGGAAGACATCCGCGAGAGCCTGGCGGCGATGAAGGTGCTGTTCCTGCTCGGCATCGGGCTGATCTACCTGATCCTCGCCGCCCAATTCAAGAGCTACTGGCAGCCGCTGCTGATCCTCATCACCGTGCCGCTCGCGTTCACCGGCGTGGCCTTCGGTCTGGCGCTGTCGCGCAATCCGCTCTCGCTGTATACGCTGTATGGCGTGATCGCCTTGACCGGGATTGCGGTGAATTCGGCCATCGTCCTGATCGATGCGGCGAACGAAAGAATGAAAGCCGGCATGAGCGTGTTGCATGCCGCCGTGTATGCGGCGCGGCGGCGCGTCGTGCCGATCCTGATTACCTCCGTCACCACCATCGGCGGGCTGTTCTCGCTGGCCTTCGGGCTGGCCGGTTCGTCCCTGCTCTGGGGGCCGGTGGCGCAGTCGATCGTCTGGGGTCTGGCCTTCTCCACAGTGCTGACCCTGTTCGTGATTCCCTTGTTGTACTGGATGGCCATGGGCCGTCGGAAAGTCGCGTCATGAAATACTTGATGTTGATGGCTTTGCCCTTGCTGGTCGCTTGCGGAGAAAAAGCCCCCCCGGCCGACCGGCCCGATACCGCTCCCAAGCTGGTCAAGGCCATGAAAGTCGGCGCTGGCGCGACGGCACAGGAGGCGCGTTACAGCGGCGAAGTGCGTGCGCGCATCGAGACGCAACTGGGTTTCCGGACCGGTGGCAAGCTGGTCGAGCGCCGGGTCGACGTCGGTGCACGCGTGCAGGCCGGCCAGCCGCTCGCCCGACTCGACGCCGCCGATCAGCAGTTGGCCGCGACGCAGGCCGAGGCGAATCAGGCGCTGGCGACCGCCGAACTGAAGCGCACGCAGGAGTTGCGCGAACAGAACTTCATCAGCCAGGCGGCGCTCGACGCCAAGCAAACCGCCGCGACCGCCGCCGCCGCGCAGGCGAAGCTGGCGCAGAACCAGGCCGCCTACGCCACCTTGGCAGCGGATGCACCGGGGGTGATTGTCGCCGTGCTGGCCGAACCTGGACAAGTCGTTGCCGCCGGCCAGCCGGTGTTCCGCCTGGCCCGCGACGGCGCGCGCGAAGTGGCCATCGCCATTCCCGAATCTCACCTCGCCGGGCTGAACATCGGCGCAGCCGCCACGGTGGAACTGTGGGCCGGCAAGACCTACCGCGGCCAACTGCGCGAACTGGCCCCCGCCGCCGACCCCGCCAGTCGAACCTTTGCGGCGCGCGTCAGCATTGTCGATGCCGACGACGAACTCGCGCTGGGCAGAACGGCGACGGTTCATTTCGCCCAGCCGGGCGGCAGTGAAATGCTCGTGCCGCTGGCAGCCATCCTGCAGCAGGGCGAGCGTCCTGCGGTATGGGTGATCGGCGCCGATAGCACGGTGACTCAACGCGCCGTCGACATTGCGCGCTATACCGATCTGGGAGCCGTCATTACCGCAGGCTTGCAGAGCGGCGAAACCATTGTCGCCGCCGGCGCTTTCAAGCTGGCGCCGGGCGAGAAGATTAAAGTGGTCAATCCATGAGGGGTCCTAATCTTTCAGCCTGGGCGATCAATCATCGCTCCATGGTGCTGTACCTGATTATCGTGCTGACCCTCGGCGGGACGCTGGCTTATCTGAATCTGGGCCGCGCCGAAGACCCCGACTTCACCTTCAAGGTGATGGTGGTGCGCACGCTCTGGCCTGGCGCCACGGCCCGCGAGGTGGAAAGCGAGCTGACCGAGCGTATCGAGAAAAAACTGCAGGAAACCCCGTGGATCGATATTCTGCGGTCTGCCTCGCGCGCCGGAGAATCGCTGATTTTCCTGCAGCTCAAGGACTACACCCCGAAGCAGGAGGTGCCGGAAGCCTGGCGACAAGTCAGGAAGAAACTCGACGATGTACGCCATACCTTACCGGCGGCCGTGCAGGGACCGTTCCCCAACGACGAATTCGGCGATGTCTATGTAAATATCTACGCGCTGACGGGCGCCGGTTATGACTACGCCGAATTGCGCCGCGCGGCCGTGCGCATCCAGAAGGCCTTGCGTGCGCTCGACAACGTCAAGAAGGTCGATCTTCTTGGCGTACAGGATGAAAAGATCTTCATTGAGATGGCGCCGCAGCGTCTGGCGCGACTGGGCCTGACGCCAGCCATGGTCGCCGCGGCGCTCGCTCAGCAGAATGCAGTACAAGCCGCCGGTTTCATCGAAACGGCGAGCGACCGGGTACGCCTGCGCGTGAGCGGAGCTTTCGATACCGTCGAGCAGATTCGCGCCGCCGATCTGGTTCTGGGCGGACGACACCTGCGACTGGGCGATATCGCCCAGGTGAGCCGCGGCTTTGCCGATCCGCCGAATCCGCGTATGCGCGTTGACGGCAAGGACGCGGTCGGCATCGCCGTGGTGATGGCCAAGGGCGGCGACGTGATCGCGCTCGGCAAGACGCTGCAGGCCGAAATCGCGGCGCAGACGCGAGCCTTGCCGCTGGGCCTCGACGTGACCACCGTGGCCGATCAGCCGACTGTCGTGCGCGTCTCGCTCGACCTGTTCGTCAAGGTGCTGGCCGAAGCGGTGCTGATCGTGCTGGCCGTCAGTTTCCTTTCGCTCGGCGTG
This sequence comes from uncultured Methyloversatilis sp., assembly GCA_964488825.1. Lineage (GTDB taxonomy): Bacteria > Pseudomonadota > Gammaproteobacteria > Burkholderiales > Rhodocyclaceae > Sulfuricystis. The sequence goes on from CAZAWN010000026.1 coordinate 7,592, forward strand.
CGCACCGGCATGGTGGTGGCTTTGTCCATCCCGCTGGTGCTGGCGATTACCTTTCTGATGATGAGAATCTTCGGCATCGATCTGCACCGCATTTCGCTTGGTGCGCTGATCATCGCGCTGGGCCTGCTGGTCGACGACGCGATCATCGCGGTGGAAATGATGGTGGTGAAGATCGAACAGGGCTGGGAGAAGGCCAAGGCCGCCACCTTTGCTTACACCTCGACAGCCTTCCCCATGCTGACCGGCACCTTGATCACCGCTGCGGCCTTCACCCCGGTCGGGTTCGCCAAGTCGGGCGCGGGCGAGTATGCCGGGGCGATATTTTCGGTGACGACCATCGCGCTGCTGGTTTCCTGGGTGGTGGCGGTGATTTTCACGCCCTACATCGGTTACAAAATTCTCGACGAGAAGGCGCTGCGCAAATATGGCGAGGCGCATCATGGAGACGTTTACAACACGCCCTTCTATCGCCGTTTCCGGGCCTTGCTGGAGTGGTGTTTGCGCCGGCGTTTCCTCGTCATCGGCCTGACTGTGCTGGCCTTTGTCGCAGGAATGGCTTTGTTCAAGGTTGGCGTGCAGTATCAGTTCTTTCCGCCGTCGAACCGCAGCGAACTGATCATCGACCTGTGGCTGCCGCAGGGTGCTTCGCTCAAGGCCACCGAAACGGAAGTGAAGCGTGTCGAGGCGCTGCTGGCGCGGGACGACATGCAGGACAAGCTGATGAATGTGGCGGCCTACATCGGCAATGGCGCACCGCGCTTCTACCTGCCCCTCGACCAGCAGTTATTCAATGACAACTTCGGTCAATTGGTCGTCGTGACGAAGGACTTCGCCGCCCGCGAAGCGGTGCGGACCGCACTGCTCCAGGCCTTTGCTGCACCCGACGGCAGTTGGAGTCATCTGCGCACGCGCGTCCAACGGCTGGAGAACGGTCCGCCAGTCGGCTACGCCGTGGTGTTCCGCGTCAGCGGCGAGGATGTCGAGGTATTGCGTGGCATCGCCCAGGAAGTCGCAACAAAAATGCGCACCAACGCCAACCTGACCAACGTGCATCTGGACTGGAACGAGAAGGCGAAGAGTGTGCGCGTGGTCATCGATCAGGATCGTGCGCGCCAGCTTGGCGTTTCGAGCCAGGAAGTGGCGCAGTCCCTGCAAGCGCAGCAGCAGGGCATCACGCTGACGCAGTATCGCGAAGGCGATCAGTTGATCGATATTGTCTGGCGTGCCGATGGCAGCGAGCGCGGCCAGCTCGACCGTCTGGGCGACCTACCCGTACCCACCGCCTCGGGCAAGTGGATTCCGCTGGCCCAGGTCGGGCGTCTGGAACCCGCACTGGAGGAGGGCGTGATCTGGCGGCGCGACCGTCGACCGGCCATCCAGGTGCGCGCCGATCTGGCCAACGACAAGGTGACGGCGCCGACCGTGACGCAACAGATCGATCCGCAACTGGCCGAATTGCGCCGGAACCTGCCGCCGGGCTACCGCATCGAGATTGGCGGCGCCATTGAGGAATCCGCGAAGAACGAGAATGCCCTGAAAGCCGTCGTGCCGCTGATGATCGTCGCGGTGATCACGCTGCTGATGATGCAACTACAAAGCATGCGACGCACCTTCATGGCCTTGCTGACCGCCCCGCTGGGCCTGATCGGCGTGGCGCTGGCCTTGTTTCTGTTTGCGGCGCCCTTCGGTTTCGTCGCCAATCTGGGCGTGATTGCGCTGTTCGGCATGATCCTGCGCAACTCGGTGATCCTCGTCGATCAGATCGATCAGGACGAGAAGGCCGGCAAGAGCCCATGGGAAGCGATTGTCGGGTCGGCCGTGAGACGCTTCCGGCCGATCATGCTGACCGCGGCCGCGGCGGTGCTGGCGATGATTCCGCTGTCGCGGCAAATCTTCTGGGGACCGATGGCCGTGGCGATCATGGGGGGGCTGATCGTCGCTACCGTTCTCACCCTGCTGTTCCTGCCGGCGCTCTACGCCGCGTGGTACCGGGTCAAGGAAACCCCCAGGGAGCCGGCGTAGAATTGCCCGCTTCCCAACTTGCTTTGGCGTACTTGAACCCAAATTAGGACCGACAGGAGTGATGCGATGAATTTCGAGACAGCCCGCCACAACATGATCGAGCAACAACTGCGGCCGTGGAACGTTTACGACCCGCTTGTCATCGAAGGACTGTATGCCGACCGCCGCGAGAATTTCGTGCCGGACGCCTACCGCGCGCTCGCCTTTGCCGATGTCGAGACGCCGATTGCGCCGGGAAAGTCGGGCGCCTGCCTGCTCTCGCCCAAGCTGGAAGCGCGCGTGTTGCAGGCGCTGGCCGTGCAGCCAGGCGAACGCGTCCTCGAAATCGGCGCCGGCTCGGGCCACATGGCCGCACTGCTCGCCGGACGCGCACGCGAGGTATTGAGCATCGAGATCGATCCCGTCCTCGCCGCCATCGCCCGCGCCAATCTGGACCGGGCCGGCATCGACAATGTGTCGGTCGAGATCGGCGACGGACTCGCCGGCCTGCCGGCTCAGGGGCAGTTTGACGTGATCGTCGTATCCGGCGGACTGACGGCCATTCCCCAGGCCTTGATCGACCCGTTGGCCGTCGGCGGCCGCCTCGCCGCCTTCGTCACCCTGCCCGGCCAGGCGCCCACCATGTCCTTGCGCGTTCTCAAGCGCATCAGTGCCGACGCGGTGGCCAGCACCGATGTGTTGGAAACCGTCGTGCCGATGCTGCAACAGTCGTCCACCGGGCAATTCGTGTTCTGAACCATGAAACAGATGACCGCCGTCCAGCTCAAGGAGTGGCTTGACCAGGCCAGAGCCGGGGTGCGTCCCGCGCCCGTGCTGCTGGACGTACGCGAGCCTTGGGAATTCGATGTCGTGCATATTCCTGGCGCCAAACCGATGCCGATGCGCGCCATTCCGGCACGCTATCCGGAACTGAAACGCGATGCCGAAACCGTGGTGATCTGCCACCACGGTGCGCGCAGTTATCAGGTCGCGATGTTCCTCGAACACCAGGGTTTCGACAATGTCATCAATCTTTATGGCGGCATGGCGGCATGGTCGCGCGATGCCGATCCGTCCGCCCCCACTTACTGAATTCGCCTTATGGAGTTGCGCATGCCGCCTTCCCTCAAGACCCTGATCGCTATCGCCCTGGCGGGAAGCGCCCTGAACCTGCAGGCCGCCGACCTCATGCAGGTCTGGCGCGATGCCGCCACCTTCGACGCACAGTACGCCGCCGCTCGTGCCGCGCGTACCGCCGGCCTGGAGAAGCTGCCGCAGGGCCGGGCCGGCTTGTATCCGACCATTGGCCTGGCGGCGAACACGACCTGGAACGATGTGGAATCGACGCCGCGCAGTACCGGAACCTCGATTTCCAGAAACTACAACAGCAACGGTTGGAGCATTTCCCTGTCCCAACCGGTGTTCCGCTGGCAGAACTGGCTTGGCTACAAGCAGGCCGAATTGGCCGTCGCCATCGCCGAGATGCAGTTTGCCCAGGCCGAGCAGGACCTGATGTTGCGCAGCGCGCAAGCCTATTTCGATGTGCTGCTGGCGCAGGAAACGCTGGCCACGGCGCAGGCGCAAAAGAAAGCCTTTGCCGAACAACTGCAATTCGCAAAGCGGAATTTCGAAGTCGGCACCGCGACCATTACCGATACCCACGAAGCCCAGGCCAAACACGATCTCGCGCTGGCGACCGAGATCGTCGCCGAGAATGATCTGGCGGTCAAGAGACAGTCCTTGCGCACCCTGACCGGCAAGCAGGCCGATGCCCTGAAGGGTTTGCGCCCCGGCCTGCAGATTGGCCCCCCGCAACCGGCCGCCATCGGCGAGTGGGTGAGCTCGGCCGAATCGGTCAACCTCGGCGTGCAGATCGCGCAGGTCAATGTCGATGTCTCGGCGCGGGAAATCGAGAAGCAACGCGCCGGTCACTACCCCACCGTTGACCTGGTCGCCACGCACGGCCGCAGTGGCAGCGGCTTCAGCTCCTCCACGGGCAGCGGCGTCGATAGCAAGAGCACAACGCTGGGACTCCAGTTGACCGTACCGATTTACGCGGGCGGCGCGGTGTCGTCCCGGGAGCGAGAAACCGCGGCCTTGCACGACAAGGCGCGCGCCGATCTCGACAACGCTCGGCGACAGGCAGCGCTCGGCGCCCAACAGGCATTTCTCGGCGTGAATGCCGGCCTGGCCCAGGTTCGGGCGCTCGAAGCGGGCGTCGCCTCCTCGCAACTGGCGGTGGAATCGAACAAGCTGGGCTACGAAGTCGGCGTGCGCATCAACATCGACGTTCTGAACGCGCAAAGCCAATTGTTCGACACCCAGCAGAAACTCGCCAAGGCGCGCCTCGATACCCTGGTCGCCCAACTGAAACTGAAAGCGGCCGCCGGGACGCTCGCCGAGGCCGATCTGGCGGAAATTAACGCACTGCTCGAATAAGCCGGGGGGGGAGCCGCAATGCAGACCAAGCAGATCGAATACGTCAGCCCGGAAGAGTATTTGCGACTGGAAGTGCAAAGCCCCGTCCGACTCGAATACATTGCCGGCGGCATCTACGCGATGACGGGCGCCAGCATTCGCCACAACGTGATTGCACTCAACCTGGCTTCTGCGCTGCGCAGCCACCTGAAGCCCTCCCCCTGCCGAGTTTTCATGGAGGGCGTGAAGCTGCATGTGGCGCGCGACAACGCCTATTACTATCCGGATGTGATGGTCAGCTGCGACCCGCGACTGGAGCGTCCGGCGGCCAACGACATGGTGGTGGACAAGCCGGTCGTGATCGTTGAGGTGCTGTCTGAATCGACCGCCGGCATCGACCGGCGCGAAAAGCTCGCCGCCTATCGCAAGCTGGCCAGCCTGAAAGAATACGTACTGGTCGAACAGGATGCCCGCCATGTCGAGATTTACCGGCGCAGCGGCGATGTCGGCTGGGAGCATGTCACGCTCGACACCGGCGATACGCTGGAGCTAGCGAGCCTCGAATATCGCCTGCCCCTGGCCGAGCTTTACGAAGACTCCGGGATATAAGGCACGATCAGCGCCAGCGTCTTGGCTGTAGCACCGCGGTGCTGTGCGGCAAACGCACGCCCCGCCTCGCTCATATGCTGTCGCTCTGCCACGTCGCCCATTAATTCGACTGCGGTGCGCACCAGTTCATCCGCAGTACCAACCTGGCGCGCCGCGCCGGCAGCCAGGGCATTTTGCGCCGCATCGGCGAAATTGAAGGTGGACGGGCCGATCAGCACCGGCGTGCCGACGGCACAGGGTTCGATGAGGTTCTGGCTACCGTAGTCCAGCAAGCTGCCGCCGACAAAAGCGAGATCCGCCATGGCGTAGTAGGCAAACAATTCGCCCATGCTGTCTCCTAGCCAGACCTGCGTCGCCACTGTAACCGGCTGCTGGTCGCTGCGCCGCTGCAGTAGCAGCTGACGCGCCTCGATCAGCCGCGCCACCTCGTCGAAACGCTGCGGATGGCGTGGCACGATGACTAATAGTGCCGTCGCGCCAGCGACCGAAGGAAGTCCCTGTGGGGCGCCGACTTTCATCCATGCGTCGAGAATCAAGGCCTCTTCACCTTCGCGCGTACTGGCGCACAGGCAAACCGGGCGGTTGCCGACGAGCGCACGAAAATCCGCCAGATGATCGGGCGGATCGATGTCGAACTTGAGGCTGCCAAACACCTCGACCCGAGGTGCGCCCAGTGCGCGCAAGCGCTGCGCGTCCGCTTCGCCTTGCGCGGCGATGGCGCTCAGTCCCTGCAAGGCGGCGGCGGTCAGGCGCGGATAACGGACGTAACGGCGCGCCGACTTTTCCGAGAGGCGGGCGTTGACAAGCAGCAGCGGTACGCCCTGCTCTTGGCAGGCGGCGACGAGATTCGGCCACAGCTCGGTTTCCATGACGATACCGATCTGCGGACGGAAATGGCGCAGGAAGCCGCTGACTGCCCAGGGCGTGTCATACGGCAGATAGGCGCAGGTCACCGCGTCGCCGAACAGCACTTCCGCGGTGGCCCGGCCGGTCGGCGTCATCTGGGTGAGCAGGATGCGATGTCCCGGATAGCGCTGCCGCAAAGCGGCGACCAGCGGCTGGGCGGCGCGTGTTTCGCCGACCGAGACGGCGTGAATCCAGAGTGTTGGCAAAGTCGATGCCGGGCCGCCCCAAGCCGACGCCCCCCCTGTGGGGGGCAGCGAGCCGGGTTTGCGAGCGAGGGGGGCCAATAAACTCGGCGCTGGCTGGACGGCACGGTAAAGACCGAAACGCTCGCCCCAATGCTGCAGGTAGTCCTTTTGTCGCCGTGCGCGCCATAGCAAGTGGAGCACCGCCCAAGGCAGCAGGGCGTGGATGGCGAGGGTGTAGAGCAGGCGCGTCATGCGGCGAGGAGACGCAGGCTAGTTGCCAGTGTTTCATCGACTGTCGGAGGCAGCCCCCGTTCCCCTAGATTTTCATAAGGAGCGGTGCCGAGCACACCCGTAAAGGCCGGGTCGGACGCGCAATACAGGGCCAAGGTCGGTTGTCCGAGCGCAGCGGCCAGATGCACCAACCCGGTGTCGACGCCGACGACGAGGCGGGCGCCGGCCAGCAACCCGGCCAGATCGGTCAGGTTCAGTGCCGGGGCTGCATGGGCGTGTTGAAGCGTGCCGGCGATGCGTTCGGCGCGCGTGCGCTCCGCTGGACTGCCGCCGGGCAGTACGCACGCCAGTCCGTGCGCATTCAGCGCCGCGCCGAGGGCTTGCCAGTGCGCTTCCGCCCACTCCTTGTCGGCGCGGCTGGTGGCGGTGAGCAGCACGGCGTAGTCTTTATGGCTAAGCCAATCGGCTTGCAGCGGACGGGCGGTCAAGCCATAGTCAAGCGGTAGATCGCCGAGTTCATAGCCCAGCGCACCGGCCGCCAATTGGCGGTTGCGCTGCACTGCGTTCTGTCCGCGCGGAATGTCGATGGCGACGTCGTAGCCGAGGGCCGCGAGCCTCTCGCGCGGATGAGCATGACCGAACTTCCTGCCACGCGCCAGCGCTGTCAGCAAGGCGCTTTTCACCAACCCTTGGGCATCGATAATCGCGTCGTAGTCCGCCAGCCGTACCGCGCGGCGAAAACCGGCAACTTCGCGCCAGGTGGCGGCGGCCAACAAGACCTTGCGCCAGCGCCGGATGGCAACGGGGATGACGCCGCCGACGGCGGGATGCAAACGGGGAATCTCGGCGAAACTCTCCTCCACCACCCAGTCGATCTCGGCATGCGGCAAGGCGCGCCGCATGTCGCTCACCGCCGGCAGACAATGGATTACATCGCCGAGCGATGAAGTTTTGACGAGCAGGATGCGCATCAACCCGTACTCCGCTGCAGGGCCGGCTGATAAGTCACAGCGCCGATTCCCATGGGCGAAATCGAGGTCGAGAATCGGACGGATAGGGGCAGTTTCTCGGAAAATATCATGGCAAAGTTGCAGAGGAGGAATCGCAAGCTTGATCCTACCTCATGCGGCCGGTTTCTTTGGTAGCGCAAGGAGTTCGTCTTCAGCGGGCGGTTCGTACCACGCCCACTGTTGTTCCATGACCTCAAGCGTCGCCTCCGAAGCATCGTTGCGGCGCGCGGCGATGCGTTGCGCCAAGACTTCTCGCGATACCGACGGCAGCGCGATAAGCGCGAACTGCATGCCGAGACGAGCGGCCAGCACGCGGAATTCATCGCGCTCGGCGCGCTTCAGAAAGGCGGCATCGACGATGACCGACCAGGCGTTGGTCAAGGAAGATTCCGCCAACTCGGCCAGGCGTGCATACGTGCGCTGGGTCGCTTCCGGGCCATAGATCGCTCCACCGCTGTCGGCGTCGGGCGAGAGTCCATAAAGGCGCTTGCGTTCCACATCGGAACGGATACGCACGGTGTGGAGAAAGTCGGCGCTGGCGAGACGGCTACTGGTAGCGCGGGTCTTGCCGGAGCCGGAGGGTCCGCAGGTAATGGTCAGCGTTGGCCTGGGCGGGGCGCTCAGCCGGCTGGCCAGCGCCAGATAGCCGGCCGCCTCGGTCTGACGTTCCTGCAAGGCGGCCACTTTGGCGCGCACCAAGGCGCGATAAACGAGGTAGAAGCGCAGTACGCTCAATGCGTCGAAATCGCCGCTCCAGGTCAGCCAGGCGTCGAGCAGCCAGTGGGCCAGGCCGGGACGACCGTGATCGAGCAGGTCGAGCAGGGTGAAGGCGATTTCGCTGGCGACATCGATGCAGCGGAAGTCCGCGCTGAACTCGATGCCATCGAAGGGGACGACGCGCCCGTCGATCAGCACGAGGTTGCCCAGGTGCAGGTCGCCATGGCCTTCGCGTACCCGCCCGGCGGCGCGACGGCGGGCAAAGTCGGCATGTCTGCGCTGCCATTCGGCCTCGGTCCAGGCGCGCAATCGCATCAGCAGCGGGGTCTCGACCGGCAACAAGCGCAGCAGTTCGTCGAAGTTCTCCAGCGCATCGACGCGGATGATCTCGGGCGTGCCAAATTCGGGTTCGGCGACGGCGGCCTGGTTCTGAAAGACGACGAGATCACGCGCCAGCTGCGTCAGATGCGCGCCGCTCAGGTCGCCCATGGCGCTGACCTGATCGAGGCGCTGCGCCGCATCGAAACGCCGCATTTTCACCGCAGGTTCGCCAGCCAGATCGACCACCTCGAGATACAAGTCGGGGGCGAAGCGCCGGTTCAGCCGCAGTTCTTCGGCGCAATAGAAGCGCCGCTGTTCAAGCGTGGCGTAGTCCAGAAAAGGCAGCGTCACCGGCTTTTTGAGCTTGTAGGCATAGGCCCCGGCAAGCAGCACCCAGGAAATGTGGGTTTCGTGACAGGTATCGGCCGGCGCGGGCAGGGCGGCGAGGATATAGGGTGAAATCTCGGGCGAAATCTTCATTCCTTGGGTACCTTGGCCGGCAGGCTGCGGCCGAGCGTGCGGATCGCGTTGCGCAACTCGACGATACCCCACAGACGCCAGCCAAACAACGCTGCCGGGATAATGATCAACCAGAACAGGAAGCGCATCAGCACCTGGGTGGCGAACATGAACAGGATACCGAACAAGCCACCGACGCCTTCGGCGAGACGACGGTTGCGCCACAGCGCATTGACGCGGGCGGCATGGGCCCAGGCATCGAGCCGGTCCTGGATGCGCAGCACAATGGGCTCGGCACGGCGCAGGGTACGCAGTAGCGGATGTTCTAACGGCGCACCCGCGGCCTGCACCTCGGCCAGCAGCCCCAGCAGTTGCGTACAGGCGGCGGCGGCGTTGCCGCGCTCGGTCTCGCCGGCAAACACCCCCAGATAGTTGCAGGCGTCGCGCAAGCGCGCGAGAGTTTCGTTGGTACGCAGGGCAAGATCGGCAAAGCGTTTTGTTTCGGCATCGACGGTCTGTTGGCGACGCTTCTGCAGATCTTCCGCCGCTGCCGCCGCGTGCGGCAAAAGAAACCTGGCGACCACCCAGGCGACCGGATCGTCGCTATTCAGCAGATCGGCCAGCCAGGGGGCGAGCTCCAAATAGGGCTGCGCTTCGCTGCGCAGGCGGGTGCGCAGTTGCACGGCATAGGCGGCGTCGGCGCTGGCCAGCAGCAAGGGCGGGTGGAGCCGGACAGGGGGCGGCAAGGGGTTCTCGGCCACATGACCATACACCAGTGCGTCGAAGTCAGCGTAGCCGTTCCGGTTTGTCTGCTTCTGCGTCCAGGCGAGGCGACTGCGTTCGGTGGCGCGCCAGAGATCGAGCAGGCGCGCGCCGGCAGCTTCCCAACGTGCCGCCAGATCGGCTTCGGCTGGATAGTGCGCAGCCGGTAGTGCGTGCAGGGCGCGCTGGGCGGAAACCGAGACCAGCCAATCGGCCAGCTGCGTTTCGCCTTGTTCGATACGCGCGGCGCTGGCAAGCAGTTGGGCGGCCGCCATGCCCTCCCCGCGCCAGACCGGCGGCAGCGTCGGGGCGAGATGGACGATCAGCTTCAGCAGCCGTACGTCGTCGGAAACATCGCGCAGATCCTGCAGGTCGTGCAGGAAGCGCTGCAGATTCTGGTCTTTCAGTTCTTTGCCGATCCAGGCGCCGAGTTGGCCGCGCATCAGATCCTTGCGTCCCGCTTCCCAGTGAGTGGCGAGCGCGGCAGCCAGTTCGGCGGGGGTATGGCAGACGGCATCGCCGATGCAATAGGGCTGGAGGGGCTGAATAGCCTGAGCGGCAGGTGTGGGGGCATCGTCCTGCACGACAGCAAGGGTGGCGTCGCCCGCCAGCCAGCGGCGGATTTCCGGCGCCCCCCAGCGTTTGCGCGGGTCGCGCAGCAGCAAGCCGGCGCAGAGCTTACGCCAGTCGGGATCGGTCACCTCGACAAGATCGATGCTGCCGATGACCAGCCGATGCGTGACGACAGCGTCCGAAAGCCCGTCGAAGGGATGGCGGCCGGTGAGCAGTTCGACGACGATTATCCCCAATGACCACCAGTCGGCGGCACGGTCGATGACACCAGAAAGCGTTTCCGGCGCACCGTACTTGAGGCTGCGCACCATTGAGGTGAAATGCTGGGTGGCGTCGATCAGCGTGGCGGTACCAAAGTCGGTGAGCACCAGGTCAAGCGGATCGCGCCGGCGAATCAGGATGTTCTCTGGCTTGAGGTCGCGGTGGATGACGTCGATGCCGTGCAGGGCGGCCAGCGCATCCGAGAGTTCGCTTACGACCAAGCGCAGTTCGTCGCGGCGCAAGGGACCGGCTTGCATCAACCGGCGTAAGGAACCTTCCGGACAGTATTCCAGCACTTCGTAATGGATGCCATCGGATGCGCCGCGCGCGATCAGCCGCACCACATGACTGAAGCCTGCCTTGGCGACGCGTTCGAGCACCTCGCCGTTCGGTACGATGCCGGGGCGGTAGAGCTTGGCGACAACTCTCACGTCCGGGTTGCTCAGGCCCGCCAGGATGGCGATCTCGGCCTCGGCGCCGCGCGCGGGCAACACCTCGGCGATGCGAAACTTCTGCGCCAGAGCAGACGGCAAGGGGTAAGCCAAAGTCGGCGCTGGCGGGACGGCATGCCCCGTCGCGGGTACGGCATCTTCCGCAGTGATGGACCGCCCGCAGTAAAGACAGGTCGCGCTGCCCGGCGCATTGACAGCGCCGCAATCTTCATAAGGGCAGGGGACAAGCTCAGCGACCACTTCACCAGGGCCGGGGCGAATAACCGGCACATCCGGTTGGCGCAGGCTCAGGTCAACGCCGAGCAGCAGCGTGCCGCATTTTCCGCACTGCGCTGCATCGGCGGACTCGGTGACGCCGCAGACCGGACAAAGGCGCACATAGTCGTTCATCGCCACGACACCTCGTCGAGGCGCACACCGCGCGCACGACACAGCATTTCCAGCTCCGCCATGTCGCCACGCTGGGGAATGCCGATCATCCACAGCCTGCCGTTTTCGACGGCGACCTGCATGCGCTTTTCCTTGCCCCCCGACAGCGTTTTGAGCGCGCCGGCGTAGCGTGTCGCCCCGCGCATCGACAGCGGCTTCAATGTCTGGTTGTCCGAGCCGCACCACAGGGCGCCGAGCGGCCGACCTTCGGCATAGGGCTCGGGAATCAACGCGTCGAGCCGAGCCAGGATTTTCGCGTGTCTTTTTTCGAGCGTTTTGAGGGGGTAGCCGCTATAACAGAGGATGTCAAAATCCAGCGCGGCGGCAGTCCGCCAGGCAATCAAGCCATCGAGCAGAGCCACGAGCGGTTTGGGTTGATCGAACGGTTCGCCGCCGCTGATCGTGACGCCGTCGAAGCCCTCCCCGCCCACCCGTTTGCACCAGTCGAGCAGGGTCTTCACCGGCATGGATTTTGTAGCATCCGCCGGCCAAGTGTCCTGCGACACGCAGTTCTTGCAGCGGATCGAGCAACCTTGCAACCACAAACCGATGCGCCGGCCCGGGCCGAGCACGGTAACCGGGAAGTGCGCTTTGTTGAGGAGGATGTTCATTGGCTGTTGCTGCCGAACAAGCACTCCAAGCCCGCACTTAAACCATGTGCATCGTTCGGGGCAGGTCGGATCGTATGCTTACTGTGCAGGCGGATTCATATTGCCGGGCAACTGTCCCGTATCGAACACGGCGATGATGCGCGCGTGCTGATAGCGCTCGTGCTCTTTCATTTTTACGTTCTTCGGGCTGTACAGATCGCCGGTGCCATATACCTGATGGAATTCATGCGGGATGTTGACAAGGTATTTCTCCATGGCATCGATCGGTGCGGCGGCTCGCCTTTCCGCCAGCCGCATGTTGAACTTTTGGTCCCCAAACGCAGAAGCGCTGCCGATCGACACCAACAATATCTTGCGGCCACGCGCCTCGCGCGATAAAAAGTCGGCAAAACGAACCAGCCGATCCTTTTCGTCGCCGCCGAGTGTTGTGGCGCCTACCGGGAAGAACACGGTGATTTCCCCGCTGCCATGGCGGCGAGACATTTCCTCAAGGAGGGCAAGCGATCGCTGCGCCGTGTCAAGCGTCTGTCGGGAGGTAGCTTTCAGGTCGGCCAGCTCTTTCATCACCGCCTTGTGCGAGTCGACGAAGCGTTTAACCGTCACCGGTGCATCGCTTTCTTCCTCGGCTTTCTTATCGCCAACCGATTGACATCCAGACAGAAATATCAAAAAGCAACTTAGCAGAAATACCCAAATTCGCTTGATCATTACCTTCTCCCTATGCCGGATTTAAGCCAGTTTGTTATTCAACCCGCGATGTAGCGTTCCAGTTGTTCGATGGTAAAGGCCTGCTCGGCGATGGTTTCCTTGACCATGTCGCCGATCGAGACCATCGCCAGCAGTTTCCCCTGCGCATCGAGCACCGGCATATGGCGGAAGTGTTTGTCGGTCATCAGGGCCATCACTTGATCCACCGTGTTTTCGGGCGAGACGTAGAACACCTTGTCTGCCATTACATCGGAAACTCTCGTATCAGTGGAGTTCTTGCCGCACAACACCACCTTGCGAGCATAGTCGCGTTCGCTGAACACTCCGGCGACTCGATTACCATCAAGGACGATCACGGCGCCAATACCGTGCTCCGCCATCACTTTGAGCGCCGTCAAAACGGTATCGTCGGGAGCGACGCTAACGGGAACACGGGGCGTCGCCCCGATAAGTTGCTTGATGGTTTTCATGTTCTCTCCTCCTCCAGTGGATGTTGCGATCAAGATCGACGCGTGGGATGCGTTCGATCATAGCAAACGTTCGTCCCGAACTGGCCTTCATACCAAAGCAACGATAGTTACTCCTACCCAGCTATCGTTTTTCATTAAAGATTCATTGTTCATTGCCGTTATGTAGAAAAGGTAATTTTCCAAAGGGGGTATGTTAATTTAATCATGAAGTTGTCAGCGTCTGCATCTAGCTTCGTCAGACAAAGGGTAACGCCCCTCGCAAGCCTATTAGTAGTTGCAGTGCTATCAGGTTGCGCTACGCCATGCTGTGTTTCCCCGGTTCATATGTCACCTTCACCACCAACGTCCATGGTGGCTACGCCGAACAAGATTTCGGCAACTGGCTATGGTTCGCCAAGTAGTTATGCGCACTACACTCCTGCCCAACAGAAGCTGATGGCAATACGTGCAGCCCAAGTCGATGCATATCGCAACCTCGCCGAACGCGTTTACGGATTCCGCGTAAGCGGAAGTACAACCGTCTCGGCCTTTGCGACCCAAAGCGACAAGATACGTTCCCACGTCGATTCATTCATTCGGGGAGCACACGTGGTCAATACGGCCGTTATCGCGGATGGCAATGTCGAGGTTACTGTTGAACTCGACCTGACGCCCCAGTTTTTTCACTGCATGACCAACTGGAACAGTTGCCTGACCGCATCGACCGCTTATCATCCGCCAGTCCAACAGTATCCTGTCTATTCGGCGCCACAGTGCGTTGCTTACGGTTGTGTGGCCCCAAGCATGTACTACTACAACCATTGATTGCTGATTTTCCGCTTGACCGATGCGAGAGAAGTGGTTTTACATACTATTGATGGGCTTGTTTGTTACGGGTTTCGGCCCGGTGCATGCCCGTGAATTTGTAGTTCAAGGCCAAGCACTTGTGGTCGATGGCGATATCGGGCGCGCGCGCGGTGTAGCACTGCAGCGCGCCTTGGGCGTCGCGACGGCTTTGGGCTCGGCTCGTATCAGTTCGCTATCCGAAAGCAGTATCGGATCTGTTTCCGATTCCACTCGAGTCACGGCGACCATGTGCACCAAGGGCTCCCGTGTTCTTGGTGAAACCATTACCGAGGGGCAAATCCTTCTGGAAGTAGCCGTAACGCTGGATTCAGATCCTGGCTGTATACCGCAATGCCAACCCGCTTACACGAACAAGGTGGTTGTTACGGGCATCCCTCTAGAATTCCCTAGTCAGATCGAACACTTGGAAAGCCTTACTCCAACCCTTGCCTACGACACAGCGGTGGAACTGGCACGAAAGCTAAAAAACCACAATCGCCTCTTGGTCGATCATGCGGAGTCTGTCTTTCCTTATGCCTCAGCTACGCGAGCGCCCGAACCCTTTCTTGTTCCTGGGAGCAAAGAGAGTGGCTTTTCCACTTTGGCCAAGTTGCGTCGCGCCCAATATGTAGTGTCCGGTGTGTACAGGGATTTTGCCTTGCGTAATAAATGGCTGGGATTATCGAGGGAACGCGGGATCGTTATTGATGTTTTCATTCATGACGGGGCGAATGGCGCTCTGTTAGCGCAAAGACGATTTTCGACGCTTGCCAAGGGTGATGTTTCGCTGAAGGGGAAGCCGCCAATCGGGAGCAGCGCTTTCTACGCCACCGATATTGGCCTTGCGTGGGGTGGCTTACTGGATGAAATCGCGCATTGGACAAGCGAGACTTCAGCTTGCCTGCCACTGATCGCGCGCATCCTGAAAATCGAGAATAACGATATCTTCATTGATGTTGGGGCTGAAAGCGGCCTCAAAACCGACGACATAATGCGCCTTCACAAATGGAAAGAACCACCGGTCTCAACGCCCGAGGGCTTACTGCTTGGCCAGGAAAAATTGTTAGGTGTCGAGTTGAAACTCAAGCGGGTCTACCCAGGTTTTGCTGTGATTACTATTACCGAAGCAGAGCGGAAGAACGGCCTCAAGATTCGCCCCGACGACTTGCTTTACCTGCAATAAGCCGGCGCTCATCATGATGCCATCGTGTCTTGATCCAAGACAGAAAACTCTGGATTGATTCACGCATGCTCCAGTAATCGGAAGAACCCGGCGCTGACATGACGGCATGGACTTCTATCTTATTGAGTTCATCCGGCTTTCGTGTGGATCAAGGGAGGCGGATATTTTTTCGTCAGGCAGACGAGCGATTCAAGACCCATCGGCATGTTTTTTTCTTGCAACTTCAGTTCCGAAATCTTCGCGCCAGTTCGACGACTGCCGGTTCGTTGGGATAGACGCGCATGCTATCGATCGGGTCGTAGATCAGCAGATAGCGGAAGTCGTAGGCCTTGAGCCGCGCCCACAAGCCACGCAGCAGCGGCACCGGGACAGACATCGCGCCGATTTGCGTCAATACGCTGTCGCGGATGTTGCCCGGAACGACGAACCGCGACCGGATCGGTAGTTGGCGATCAAGATCAACACGTGGGATGCGTTCGATCATAGCAAACGTTTGTTCGTGCTTACGCAACAGAACTCAGCGCAAAGGAACTCAGCGCGGATCAAGTGACCACACTTTCTTGTAAGCGCCCTTGATTTGCCCGCTCATAGCTTTTGCCGCCACGACATCGCCCTTGCGCAGCACAGCCAGATAGTCTGCCAGCACCTTGCGGCCCTGGGAGAAAGCTGGGTCAAAGTCCTTGCGAATCAGGGCCAGATCGCCGGCCAACGCCAATTCCTCCCACTTGATGGTCAACCAGGCGCCGTAACGCTCGACTGTATCGTTCAGATCGTCTTCATCCTTTGCTTTGGCGACGTGATCGAGGATAACCTCCATCGCCTCGTGATAGTCGTTGGCACGATCAGTAATTGAATTGATGCCGGCGCGCACGCGCAAATCCCAGAGGATGTAGCGCACTTCCTCCAGTACCGTATGTGCACGAGCGCTGCGTCCGTCCTTCAGCAGTGCGAGCGCTTCGCGGCCAACCTCCACCGGACGCTTGAGCTTGGCCGGAAAGTCGTCCAGTCGGGCGAACGGCTTCGGCGGATCGGCCGCATAACGGCCAGCCAACGCATCCCAGCCCTGAATGAATTGCTGTACGGCCTGAGAGGATTTTTCGATCGCATCGTTGCCACTGGTAAGCGACAAGGATTGGCGATAATGTCCATAAGGAGCTGTGGCATCGCGCAGAAAATCGGCATATTCGGAGGCAAATACCGCAGGCGACGAACACAACAACGTACCTGCCACAGCGTAAATCCTGAAAGCTTTCATTGAAATCCCCTGAAAAGAGAGCATTGGAAAAAAATGTTTGTGCCTACTGCAATGCAACGGAAAAAACTTTATCCCGCTCCTCGATCTTCGTTACAGCAACCTGCGTACGAGCTTCGAGATCAAGCGCGAACAGCGCCCGCGCCAGCGGGTTGATAAACACGGATTCGAGCGTATTGCCGATGCCGCGACCACCGTTGGAAAGGTCGCGCGAGCAGAGTTCGAGCAATTGGGTGCGGATGGAATCGG
>CAZAWN010000027.1:0-24199 GCA_964488825.1 uncultured Methyloversatilis sp.
TAGGCGTCAGCGAATTTGATGAGGTGTTCTATCTCAATCAGCGAGTTGGCAAGATTGTTCCCGTTGGCGTGTCCGTAGCATTTTTACGTATTGACCTCACAACAAAAATTGCCGACAACCTGCGTATCTCAGCGGGAAGCGCAATCCCCAATTTGAGTACTGATCAAATAAAGAACATTGTTCTCGCCTTACCACCTCTCGCCGAACAACACCGCATCGTCGCCAAAGTCGATGAACTGATGGCCCTCTGCGATCGCCTCAAGGTCGACCTTGCCGAGTCTCGTACCCGTCAAGAGCGACTCGCCACCACACTGATTGATACGGCTTTGAAAGCAGCAGCCTGACGGTAAGCGGCTTGCTTATGCGCCGCGGCCGATGCGATAAACGGCCAAACTGCCGAGGAAATTGGGTTCCTCGGCGATCAGCGTGCCGCGTTCGTCGAGCACTTGGCGGTCGCGGATGACGATGCCCATGCCTTCGCACAAGCCCTCGAAGTCGAGCATGGTGAAGAAGCGGACGTTGGGTGTGTCGTACCACTGATAGGGCAGGTCTTCGGAAACCGGCATGCGGCCGGCCATGACCGCCATGCGGTTTTTCCAGTAGGCGAAGTTGGGAAAGGACACGACCGCTTCCCGGCCGACGCGGAGCATTTCGGCGAGGATCTGCTGGGTGTGGCGCATGGTTTGCAGGGTGCGCGAGAGGACGACATGGTCGAAGGCGTCGTCTTCGAACCCGGCGAGGCCCGCTTCGAGGTCGCTCTGGATCACGTTGACGCCATTTTCGACCGCTGCCAGTACATGGCCGGGATCGCGCTCGATACCCCAGCCGCGCAGGCCGCGCGTCGCCAGCAGATTGAGCAACTCGCCGGCGCCACAACCCAGGTCGAGCACGCTCTCGCCGGGCTTCATCCAGCCGGCGATGACGGCAAAATCGGGACGTTTCATGGCGTGGATCATGTTTCGATGTTGCGCATGTAGGCAGCGACGACTGCATGGTAATAGCCGTCGTCCATCAGAAAACCGTCGTGACCATGTGGGCTGGCGATCTCGGCATAGCTGACGGCGTGCTTGTTCTTGACCAGGGCGCTGACGATTTCGCGGCTACGGGCGGGAGAAAAGCGCCAGTCGGTGCTGAAGGCGACGACCAGATACTTGGCGTGCGCACCGGCGAGCGCGGCGGCGAGGTCGTTGTCGAAAGCCTCGGCCGGGTCGAAGTAATCGAGCGCCTTGGTCATCAGTAGGTAAGTGTTGGCGTCGAACCAGCCGGCAAACTTGTCGCCCTGATAGCGCAGGTAGGACTCGATCTCGAACTCGACGCCGAAGCCGTAACTGCCGGCGTCGGGACGGCGCTTGCGGCCGAATTTCTCGGCCATCTGGTCGTCGGAGAGATAGGTGATATGGCCGAGCATGCGTGCCAGCCTCAAGCCGCGCGTGGGGCGCGCATTGTGGCGGTAAAAGTGTCCGCCGTAATATTCCGGATCGGTCAGGATCGCCTGGCGGGCGACATCGTTGAAGGCGATGTTCTCGGCGGTGAGTTTGGGGGCGGCGGCGATCACCAGGGCGTGACGCACGCGCTTCGGCAGATCGATCGTCCATTGCAGCGCCTGCATGCCGCCGAGCGATCCGCCCATGACGGCCGCCCACTGTTCGATACCCAGCGCGTCGGCCAGCAGCGCTTGCGCCTTGACCCAGTCATTGACGGTGACGACGGGAAAGTCGGCCCCCCAGGGTTGGCCTGTGGCAGGGTTGAGCGACGACGGCCCGGTCGAACCATGGCAGCCGCCCAGATTGTTCACCCCGACGACGAAGAAGCGGTTGGTATCGATCGGCTTGCCGGGACCGATCATGTTGTCCCACCAGCCGAGGTTCTTCGGGTTGTCGGCGTACCAGCCGGCGACGTGGTGGTGACCGGAGAGCGCATGGCAAACGAGGATTGCGTTCGAATGCTCCGCGTTCAGCGTGCCGTAGGTTTCGTAGGCGAGTTCCCAATGTGGCAGGGACGCGCCGCACGCCAGAGCGATGGGTTTTTCGAAGACCTGTCGTTGCGCTTCGACCGCGCCGATGCTGCCGCGCTCGGACATCGGGAAATTACTGCTCGATGCGGCGCGCGCCGTTGTAGCGGCGGCTCCAGTAGCGATCGGTCATGTCTTCGATGCGGACGCGCGCGCCGGCGCGCGGGGCATGGATGAACAGGTTGTCGCCCAGATAGATGCCAACGTGGGAAAACGCGCGGCGCATGGTGTTGAAAAACACCAGGTCACCCGGCTTCAGTTCGGTCTTGTCGACGCGCTCACCTTGCTGGGCAATGGCCTTGGCATTGTGGGGCAATACCAGTCCAAGTGTTTCGTTGTAGAGATATTTGACGAAGCCGGAACAGTCGAAGCCGGTTTCCGGCGTTGTGCCGCCACGCTTGTAACGTACCCCGATATAGTTCAGAGCGCGTTCCAACGTACCCTCAACGTCATCCAGGACATTCGCCAGCATTGAAGGCGACGCTGGTTCGCTCGACACCTGTCCCAACGGGAGGGAAGGAAGCTGAGGCAAATGCGCGGGCAACTGGGTTGTTGTCTCGTCGGCGCGGGCAGGCACGGCGGCTATGCACAGAGCGGCCAGAAGTGCGGTAAGGATAGTTCGCATAGGGCGCGCACTGTAACAGAAAAATCGCCAAACTCGGCGCTGGCGTGACGGCAATCGGGTAATCAACGGGGAAGAATCAGAGCTTTTCAACCAGTTCGCGGATGCGTTCGGGTTCTTCGCAGCGCAGGATTTTCGCTACCTTCACGGCAAGCTGTTCCGTATCCGCCTTGACGATCTGCTGCTTTACCTCCAGCAACTGGGTGGGATGCATGGAAAACTGACGCAAGCCCATGCCGAGCAGCAGGCGGGTGAGTTGCGGGTCGCCCGCCAGTTCGCCGCAGATGGCGACCGGCATCTGGGCTTTGCGACCGGCCAGGATGACCTGGGAGAGCAGGCGTAGTACGGCCGGATGCAGGGGATCGTAGAGATGGGCGACGGCTTCGTCGGTGCGGTCGATGGCGAGCAGATACTGGATCAGGTCGTTGGTGCCGATGGAAAGGAAGCGCAGGTGCTTGAGAAAGGGGGCTAGCGCCAGTGCAGCGGCGGGAATTTCGATCATGCCGCCCACGGGAATGCTTTCGTCGAACTTGCAGCGCCGTTCGCGCAACTGCTGCTTGGCTTGTTCGATCATGGCCAGCGTCTGGAGGATTTCGCTGGCGTGGGCGAGCATCGGCACGAGAATCTGCACCCGGCCAAAATGCGAGGCGCGCAGGATGGCGCGCAGTTGCTCAAGAAAGATCTGCGGTTCCGCCAGACAGTAACGAATGGCGCGCAGGCCGAGCGCCGGATTAGGGGCCTGGCGTTCGACGCGTCCGGCCAGTGCGCGGGCTTCCTTGTCGGCGCCGATGTCGAGCGTGCGGATCGTCACCGGCTTGCCGGCGAGGGCTTTGGCGACCTGGCGGTAGGCTTCGAACTGCTCGTCTTCCCCGGGCAGCGAGTCGCGGTTCATGAACAGGAACTCGGTGCGGAACAGGCCGATGCCGTCGGCGCCGGCGGCTTTTACCTGCTCGATGTCCTGCGGCAGCTCGATATTTGCCTGTAGAACGATTTCGACATCGTCGAGCGTGGCGGCGCGCGCGGTCTTGAGGCGCTGCAGCTTCGATCGTTCGAGTTCGACCTCGCGTTTGCGCAGGCGGTATTCCTCCAGTACGCGTGCGTCGGGATCGACAATCAAGACGCCGCGTGTGCCATCGACAATCACCAGATCGTGGTCGCGCAGCAAGGGACGCACATGATGCAAACCGACCACGGCGGGGATCGCGAGGCTGCGCGCGACGATGGCGGTATGCGAGGTGGCGCCGCCAAGATCGGTGACGAATCCGGCGATCTTGAGGTTCTTGAACTGGATCGTATCCGCCGGTGAGAGGTCGTGGGCGACGACGATGATTTCGCTGTCGCCTTCTTTGCGCGGCAGGCGGCGCGATTTGCCGAGCAGGGCGCGCAGGATGCGTTCGACGACCTGGACGATGTCGTGTTTGCGCTCGCGCAGGTAGCTGTCGTCGATTTCCTCGAACTGGGCGACCAGCAGATCCATTTGTTGCACCAGCGCCCACTCGGCATTGCAGCGGCGCGTGCGGATCAACTCCATGGGTTCCGATGAAAGCAGCGGGTCTTCAAGAAACATGGCATGCACGCCAACCAGTGCGGCGATCTCGCTCGGCGTACCTGGCGCCGACGCTTCGGCGTTGAGTGCGCCGAGTTCGTTGCGCACCGTCGTCACCGCCTCCTCGAAGCGGGCAATTTCCTTGGGGATATCGCGCTCCCGGATGGAGTAGTGCGCGACCTCCAGCATGGCGTGGGAGATCAGGCTGGCGCGTCCGATGGCGATGCCCTGGGAGACGGCCAGTCCGTGGAGGGTAAAACTCATGCAGCTTCCCCCCGGCCGTCCCAAGGAGGCGGATACCTCCCTGTGGGGGGCAGCGCGCCGATTTTGCGAGCGTGGAGGGCCATTATTCCTCTTCCCCGAAGCGGTCGGCGATCAGGGTGAGGATGGCTGCCAGCGCCTTGTCAGCCTGTTCGCCCTCGGTATCGACGATCACGCAGCTGCCCTTGCCAGCCGCCAGCATCATCACGCCCATGATGCTTTTGGCGTTGATGCGCCGGCCATTGCGCTCCATCCAGACCTCGCAAGGGAAGCGGCCGGCGAGTTGCGTCAGCTTGGCCGACGCGCGGGCGTGCAGCCCCAGTTTATTGACGATCATGGATTCGGCTCTGGGCATGGTACATGCTCTACGGAGGTCAATGCTTCAGCATGTTCAGCACGCCATCACGGCCCCCGCCGGTGGCCCGGGCAAGCAGTGTTTCCATGCCCTTGTCGCGATAGTTGATGGCGCGCAGCAGCATCGGCAGGTTCACCCCGGCGAGCCCCTCGATCTGGCCCGGCTGAAGCAGTTTGGCGGCAAGGTTCGACGGCGAGGCGCCGTAGATGTCGGTGAGCACCAGCACCCCTTCGCCGCTATCGACCAGCTTGAGCATCTGCCTGGAGAGCGGCAGCAAATCGTTGGGGTCGTCGCCAGCCGCGACGCCGAGTTGCAGCAATTGCTCCGGGCGCTTGTTGAGTACATGGCAAGCGCATTGCAGCAGGGCTTCGCCGAGGGTGTCGTGGGTGAGGAGGAGGATACCGATCATGGCGGAAGATTATGGCACGACCTGGATAGACAGATTGTCGCGTTCGAAATCCAGGCGCTTGCGCATGGCGGAAGTGGCGTAAATGCGTCCTTCGGCATCTACGCGCAGCAGCTGGCTTACCCCAAGGCGTTGCGCAAGCTCGGGCCAATCCGCACCGGCGATAAAGAGCGGCTTGGTCAGTACGTCGGAGCGCAAACCGGCATCGGCGGCGGGTGGGATCAGCACCGTGAGCGCCTGGGTGCCCACGGCGGGTGCGCCGCTGCGTGGATCGATCAGGTGACTGTAGCGGCGGCCATCCAGTTCGAAATAACGCTGGTAATCGCCTGAAGTGCCGATGGCCTCGCCATCCCGAAGTTCCAGCACGGCGAGCACGCTGTCGCCGGTCAGTTCGGTGCGCGGATGACGGATGCCGACACGCCAGGGAGTCTCTCCCTTGCTGCCGAGGGCGAGCACATTGCCGCCGATATTCACCAGCGCGTTGCGGATGCCGCGCGCCTTGAGCAGGGACGCGGCGCGGTCGAGTGCAAGGCCTTTCAGGTAGCCGCCGAAATCGAGTGCAACCGCCGGGTTGTTCGAGCGCACAAGCTCGCCCTCGATAACAAGGTCGGCGCTCGATGGTTTTGCGGCGACGAGTTTTCCGAGCGCGGCGGCGTCGGGCAGAACAGGCTGGAAATCATCCGTGTGGAAACCCCAAAGAGCGATCAGGCGACCGAGCGCGGGATCAAAGAGGTAGTTGCTCTGTTGCGCCAGTTCTTGAGCGCTGCGCAAGAGTTGCGCCAACTCGGGAGAGGCTGGATGCGCTTGGCCGGCTGCGATCGCCGCGTTGAGTTCGGTGAGCTCGGAAGGCTTCCAGGCGTGGTAACTGCGATGCAGCCGGTCGAATTCGCGCAGTACCTCGCCGAGGGCGGCATGTCCTGCGGCTTCGGACACGCCGAAGACCTGCACTTCGACACGCGTACCAAACACGAAGGCTTCCTGCATGACCGGTACGGGACGAGCGCAGGCCGCGAGCAGCAGCGCCAGCAGGGCCGCCCACAGCGCTTTCATGCGCTCTCGGATTGTTCGAGTTCGTAGGAGGCGGCGAGCAGGGCCAGTCGCGCCACCACGCCATACGCGTAGAAGCGGTTGGGTGGCGCGTCGGGCGCTTGCGCGGTGTCGGGCAGGGTGCAACCGGTTTCGAAAGCCAGCGGCTTGAAGTGCATGCCCGGCGCGTTGAGATTTTCGTCGATGCCGCGTTGGGTATGCACACGGTAGAAGCCGCCAACGACATGGCGGTCGATCATATACACCACCGGTTCGGCCACGCCTGCGTCTACGCTCTCGAAGGTCGGCACGCCCTCCTGAATGATCACCTCGCTGACGTGCAGGCCTTCCTTGACCACCGCCATCTTGTTGCGCTGGCGGCGATTGAGTTCCTTGACTTCGCTGGCGTCCTTGACGGTCATGATGCCCATGCCGTAGGTGCCGGCATCGGCCTTGACGACGACGAAGGGGGTGGCATCAATGCCGTATTCCCGGTACTTGGCGCGAATGTGGTGGAGCAGTTTGTCGACATTCGCGGCGAGGCAGTCCGTCCCGGTGCGTTCTTGAAAGTTGATTTCGCCGCAGCGGGCGAATTCCGGGTCGATGAGCCAGGGGTCGATATCGATCAGCTCGGCAAACTCCCGCGCCACACGCCGATAAGCAGCGAAATGCAGTGACTTGCGCCGCACATGCCAGCCGGCATGCAAGGGGGGAATGACGAATTGCTCATGGAGATTCTGCAGCAGGGCAGGTACGCCACCCGACAAATCGTTGTTGAGCAGAATGGCGCAGGGGTCGAAATCCGTATCGTGCGCCAGGCCGAGCCGGCGGCCGAGCCCATCCTTGCCGGTCGAACCGCAGCGCCGCAGGGGTTCGAGAGTCAGTGTCTGCCCGTCAGGGAGATCAAGCGTGGTCGGCCGGTCGATGTCAGGCAATAACGTGCCAATCCGTACGTTGAGGCCGGTGTGGCGCAGGATGGTTGCCAGTCGGGCGACATTGGCAAGATAGAACGGGTTGCGCGTGTGGTTTTCAGGCACCAGGAGCAGATTCCTGGCGTCCGGACAAATTTTTTCGACCGCGGTGGCCGCGGCTTGTACGCACAAGGGCAGGAAGGCGGGGTTGAGGTTGTTGAAACCGCCGGGAAACAGGTTAGTGTCGACGGGCGCCAGCTTGTAACCGCTGTTGCGCAGGTCGACCGAGCAGTAGAACGGCGGGGTATGGTCCTGCCACTGGCCGCGCAGCCAGCGTTCAATGGTGGTTTCGGCGTCGAGGAAACGTTTTTCCAGACCCAGCAGGGGCCCGGTCAGAGCAGTAGCGAGATGAGGAACCATGGCGGCAAATGTTACACCAGCCGGTCCATGCGTCCGGCAAAGGCTACAATCGAGCGGTTATAAAGGAGCAAAGAAATGGACCCTCTGAATCCTCAAACGATGGAATTGGCTGTCGCTGCGAATGGCAATGTTGTTCCCGGTCACGGGGTGGTGCTGGCCTTCATGCCCGCTACCGGCAGCGAGCCGTCCGTGGTCGTCATGGCCTGCGATCCGCGGCACGATCCGGGGCGCCCCATCAAGGAGCTGGTGGCCCCCGTTGTCGACTGGGTGCGGATGCGGTTCGTCGATGCCGTTGCCGATGCCGTGTGGGTGGCCATCGACAACTATGGCCGTTTTATGCGTGTCGTGCCCATGGTATTGGCAGAAGTCGGCGCTGGCGAGACGGCATCCCATGTTACTTTCGAGCGTTTTCCCACCGGCCCGAGCATGGACGATTTTATCCAGGCCGTCGGCGTGGCCGGCGAGGCATCCATGGAGTTGCTCTCCCTGCTTGTCGAGCAACCCAGCGATACGAACGAGCCGCCTTCGGCACTGGAATTTCTCGATACGGTCGAAGCCCATGGCAAGCTGCCGGCGCCGGGCCTGATTTTCCGCAAGGTGTCGGCCGCTGCCGAAGAGGGTGACGCGCGCAAGATCGCCATGCTGATCCTGCCCGATCCGGTGATTTCGTCTTCGATGATTGGCTATGCCAATGCCGCACGCTTTGCCGCCGGCGGCAAGACGGCATCCGTGCCGCAGGCGGTGACGCGACTAGGGACCAGTTTCGTCAAACGGGTGGTTTTTCTCGCCGAGATGATGGTGCGCTACCGCAAGGGCGTCTGCCCCGATTTCGACTACCGCGCTTTCTGGCTCAACGCTGTCGCCACCGGCGCCGCGATGCGCGCGCTGTTGCCGGAGTATGAAATTGCGGCGTCGCGCGCCGACGACGCATTTACCACCGGCCTCGTCTCCGGCATGGGTTGGCTGGCGGTGGCGGAAACCTATCCCGCCTTGATGTCGCGCTATGTCGAACGCTGCAAAGGCGCCGATCCCGTTTCCAAAGCGCGGGCTCAGCGCGAAATCTTTCCCGCCGAAATCGCCAAAGTGACCGAACGGTATCTGCAGAGCTTCGATTTTCCCCTGATCGTTACGGCCGCCGCTGCCGGGCGCAAGGATGTGGATCGGCAATGGTCTGACGTGCTGGCGCGCGCCACCCGCATCGCTCAGGCGATGTCGCCTTTCGAATGCCTGGCGATCCCGACGACGGTGCCTGTCCCCGATGCTTGCCGGGCGGAATGGACAAATTGGCAAACCTTCGTGGCGTCAATCAAGTAAGCGTGATCACTCGCGCCGCGCCTTCTCCCGCCGCTCTGCTGCCTTGGCGGCGCGTTCTTCGTTCTTGATGCGCCGCTCCTCTTCATCCTGGCGGATTTTTTCCGCACGTTCGGCTGCCTTGATAGCGTTTTCGCGATTCTTCTCGGCGCGTTTTTGCAGCTTGGCTTCATAGTCGTGCCTGCGCAGGCGCTTATCGATCTCGATCGCTTCCAGTTCAATCCGTCTTGCGCTGCGCCCGGCCTCCTGGTGCGTTGTGTGGGCATCCTCCATGCAGCCAGCCACCAACAACTTGCCCTGACACGCACGCTCGGTCGTTGCGCGCGTTTCGTCCGCGGCAGCGCGCATCAGTTCGGCGCGCTCGCGCAATGACGCGGCCTGGGCGCGCAGTTGCTCCCAATCGACGTCCCGGGTGTCGGTCTCCTGGGCCAACGCAGGACAGGCCAAGAAAAAAAGAATTGCGATGAGTCGTTTCATGCTTGCCTCTAGAATGCCACCGCTTTGGATTAAACCATTCCGATGATTCTTCTGCGCAAACTTGCCTTCGCCCGGGCGGGCCGCCCGCTGGTGACCGATGCTTCCCTGCAGCTTCATCCTGGCTGGAAAGTCGGTCTCACGGGCGCCAACGGCTGCGGTAAATCCTCTTTCTTCGCCCTGTTGCGCGGCGAACTGCATCAGGAAGCCGGCGATCTGGATATTCCTCCCGGCTGGCGCATCGGCCATGTCGCGCAGGACACGCCCGCGTTGCCGAACCCGGCGCTCGATTTTGTCCTCGACGGCGACGGCGAGTTGCGTGCCATCGAGGGCGCACTGGGCGAGGCGGAGGCGGCGCACGACGGCCACCGTATCGCCGAGTTGCACACCCGTCTGCAGGATATCGAGGGCTATGCCGCTCCGGCGCGCGCCGCCGAAATTCTCGCCGGTCTCGGTTTCGCCCAGGCTGATCACGGTCGTCCGGTCGCCGATTTTTCCGGCGGCTGGCGTGTGCGACTAAATCTGGCGCGGGCTTTGGTGGCGCGCGCCGACCTGCTGCTGCTGGATGAGCCGACCAACCACCTCGATCTGGATGCCGTACTCTGGCTTGAAAGCTGGCTGAAGAGTTTTCCCGGCACGTTGCTGATGATTTCGCATGACCGCGACTTTCTCGATGCCGTGGCAGGGCAGATCCTGCATATCGAAGCGGGCGGCATGAAGTTGTACGCCGGTAATTACTCGACCTTCGAACGTACCCGCGCCGAACGCCTCGCGCTGCAGCAGGCGCTGCACGACAAGCAGCAGCGCGAGGTGGCCCACCTGCATGCCTATGTCGAACGCTTCCGCGCGAAAGCCACGAAAGCGCGGCAAGCGCAGAGCCGCCTGAAGGCGCTGGCGCGCATGGAGCTGATTAGCGCTGCCCATGTGGATACGCCCTTCGAATTCTCCTTCCGCGCCCCGGAGGGTTTTTCCGATCCGCTGCTGGCGCTCGAAGAGGCCAAAGTCGGCTATGGCGGGACGGCACTGTTGCACGACGTGCGCATGATCCTGCGTCCTGGCAGTCGGATCGGCCTGCTCGGGCGCAACGGCGCCGGCAAATCGACGCTGGTGAAACTGTTGGCCGGAGAGATCGCTGCGCTGGCGGGTCAGCGGCAGGAAGGCCGGCATCTGAAAATCGGCTACTTCGCCCAGCACCAGATGGAACTGCTGCGCCCCGAAGATTCGCCCTTGCAGCATCTGGCGCGCCGGGAACCCCAGACGAGGGAACAGGAACTGCGTGACTATCTGGGCGGTTTCGACTTTCGCGGCCCGATGGCCGATGCGCCGTGCGGCCCCTTTTCCGGTGGCGAAAAGGCGCGCCTGGCGCTGGCGCTGATGATCCGTACGCGTCCCAACCTGCTGCTGCTCGACGAGCCGACCAACCACCTCGATCTGGAAATGCGCGAAGCGCTGACGCTGGCCTTGCAGGAGACCGAGGCGGCCGTCGTGCTGGTCTCGCACGACCGGCACTTGTTGCGTACTACCGTGGACGAACTCTGGCTGGTGGCGGACGGCCAGGCGAAGCTTTTCGACGGCGATCTCGACGACTACGCCGACTGGCTGGCGCAACGGCGTGCGTCAGCCAGATCGGTCGCTGCCACCTCCGGCGACAAGACGCAACGCATCGAAGTGCGTGCGGCGAAGAAATCGGTGCAAGCCGAACGGCGCAAGCTGGAAAAGGAGGCCGCCATGATCGAAGGGCAACTCGTCGTCTGGCAGGCCGAAAAGTCGGCGCTGGCGGGACGGCTCGCCGACCCGGACGTGTATGCCGATCATGCCGCAGCGGCCGAGCTGGCCAGTCAGGATGCCGCACTGGCCAACCGGATCGAGACGGCGGAACTGCGCTGGCTGGAGGTACATGAGCAACTGGAGGCGCTAGCTGCCGAGTAGAATCCCGGTTTTTCGTCAGGGAGTTTGCCGTGCAGCTGGTATGTCTCGACCTCGAAGGGGTATTGGTTCCCGAAATCTGGATCGAATTCGCCGAGCGCACGGCTATTCCCGAATTGCGCCGCACCACGCGCGACGAACCCGATTACGACAGGCTGATGACCTATCGCCTCGACTTGCTGCGCAAGCACAAGCTGGGCTTGCCGGACATCCAGAAAGTGATTGCCGCGATGGGGCCGATGGCCGGGGCGAAGGATTTTCTCGATGCCTTGCGGATCGATTTCCAGGTCATCATCCTGTCCGACACCTTCTACGAATTTGCCATGCCGCTGATGGCGCAACTGGGCATGCCGACACTGTTCTGCCACAGGCTTGAAGCCGATGCGAGCGGTTTCCTCGCAAACTACCATCTGCGCATGCCGAACCAGAAAATGGAATCGGTAAAGCGCTTCAAGGAAATCAACTTCAAGGTGATTGCGGCGGGCGATAGTTACAACGATACGGCGATGCTTGCCGAGGCGCATGCCGGCATCCTGTTCCATCCGCCGCAGAACGTCATCGATGAATTTCCGCAGTTCCCGGTAACGATGAACTACGCGGAATTGCGTGCCGAGATCGACAAGGCCTCCACCAGAATCCGATGAGCCGCGAACGTTTCTATACTCTCGCCGCTTCCTGCCCCGACCGTACCGGCATCATCGCCAGGGTGACCGGCTTTATCGCCGAGTACCGGGGCTGGATTCTCGAATCGAGTTTTCACGCCGACCGGGGCGACGACAAGACGCCAGCGCGCTATTTCATGCGCCTGGAGATCAAGGCCGATTCCCTGCCTTTCATGCTCACCGAGTTTCGCCAGCGTTTCGCGCCCATCGCGCAGGAACTCGAAATGAACTGGAAGATCGCCGACAGCGCGGTGAAGAAACGCGTGATCGTGCTGGTCAGCAAGCAGGAGCATTGCCTCTACGATTTGCTGGCTCGCTGGCAGTCAAAGGAACTCGACATCGAGATTCCCTGCGTTATCTCGAACCATGAGACTTTCAAAGGTTTCGTCGAGTGGCACGGCATCCCTTTTCACCATGTGCCGGTGACGCCGGAGAACAAGTCGCAGGCCTTTGCCGAGATGCACCGTCTCTATGAGGAATCGCGGGGCGATACGATGGTGCTGGCGCGCTATATGCAGATTCTCTCGCCGGAAATCTGCGCCGCCTTCCCCAGTCAGATCCTCAACATCCACCACAGCTTTCTGCCCAGTTTCGTGGGCGCCAAGCCTTACCACCAAGCCTACCAGCGCGGCGTCAAGCTGATCGGAGCGACCTGCCATTACGTCACCAGCGAACTCGATCAGGGGCCGATCATCGAACAGGATGTGATCCGCATCGACCATACCGACTCGCCCGACGACATGGTGCGTTACGGCAAGGACATCGAGAAGACCGTACTGGCGCGCGGCCTCAGGTACCACCTTGAGGATCGCGTCCTTGTGCATGGCAACAAGACGGTGGTGTTCCGCTAGCCATGATCAAGGAACCGCTCGGCGAACGCCTGGCACGGGAAGCCCGTGAGTATCTGACCGACCTGCGCGAGCTGCGCGACGAACTGAAAACCGCCGAAGGCTGGATTGCCTTCGGTCTGCTGATTATGGCGGGACTCATGCTGGCCATCTGGGCGATCATCAGCCTCGGTTTCAGCCCGCCCAACGACCACATCCTTGCCTTCCTTCGCAATATCGGCTTGCGTACGTGCAGGCCGATTGACAACTTCAGCGGCGTGGTGATTTTCGTAAACCTGTTTCTGATGATGTTTCTCACGGTGGTTACGCTGGGCAACGTCTTCAATATGATGCGCCGCGTGCGCGAGGGGCTGCCGCGCGCACCGCGCGAGCTGATTATTTCGACCTCCCTGATGCTGATTGCCGGAATCGGCGGGATTGTCTTCATGTTGTGGATCTGCTGATCTGCGTTCCGTTGTGGTCGGGTTGCCCCCTCTACCCGAAGCCTTGATAAAGATTTACCGGTTTTTCGTATTTCAGTTTTGAATTGCGCGGGATTACGTCCTTTACTCGACCCTATTTATTGACCTGAGCCCTTCTACTATGGCCCCGTCGGAAATTCGATGGGATCTGGAGGAATCGGCGCCTTGCCCGGCTCGCAGCACGATGCAGGCCAAGCAGGGTAAGAAAAGGTCAATGATGGATACAAGCGCATTACACCTCGGGAACACGCGTCTGCTGCCAATTCTGGCCGCAGCGGTTGTCGGCATCTACGGTTGCACGCCTTTGCCTGCCACGCGTCCGGCGGTGCCTGCCATCCCGATTCCCACGCAGTTCAAGCAGGCGGCAGCCATTCGCGCCGACATCGAACCGCGCCGGCCTAACGTCGAAAAGCTCGATGGGACCCAAGCGGCGGCTGCAGCGACCCAATCCGAAGCGCTGACAGGCGATCTTCTCGCCCAATGGTGGCGTTATCTGTCGAATCCGGAGCTGGACGCCCTGATTGATCGGGCGGTTGCCAATAATGCGGACTTGCATATTTCCACGCTGCGTATCGTTCAGGCCAAAGCACGTTACGAACAGGCCGAGGCGGGACGCTGGCCGACGTTGAGCATCCCGTTTCAGGCCGAAGGCAGAGGCCCAAGCGGGGGAATTGGTACTCTGCAACCGGGAGAAAAGCGCGATTCTCGCCATATCTACCAGATGAGCTTGCGCGCCGATTGGCGCGTCGATATCTGGGGCGAGCGAAGCGCGCTCGCCGAATCGGCCCAAATGCAGTTGTTGCGTTCGACCTACGAGCGCGACGATGTGCGCAGGCAACTGATCGCCAATACCGCCAGTCTCTACGTCGAATATCTTGCGCTCAACGACCGCATTCGAGTAGCCAGGGAAACCGAGACCGTATTGCGCGGCATGCTCGATTCGGTAAGCAAGCGGCTGGAAGTCGGCGATGCTACGGCGACCGAATTCGAGCAGCAGCGTACCGCTGTCTACCAGGTACAGGCAACCATTCCCGCCCTCGAATTGCAGCGCGAGACCATCGCTAACGCTTTGGCCCAATTGCTTGGGGTAACGCCGATAACCTTGGCGCTATCGGATCGCGGTTTAGACTCGCTGACCTTCCCCGGGGTGTTGCCAGGCATTCCTTCCAGCCTGGTGTTGCGCCGTCCTGACATTCGCGTGGTCGAGGCGCGATTGCTCTCCGAGTACGCCAATATTGAGGTGGCGCGTGCGCGTCTCTTGCCGCCGCTCGATTTGACCGCGCAGGTCGGCTACGGGAGCTTTGTGCTGTCGCAACTGTTCAAGTCCCACAGCCTGTTCTGGAATGCAATCGCCAACATATCCGCGACGATTTTTGATCGCGGCAGGCGTGCTAACGAAGTAGTGTTTGCGGATGCGCTCCACGAGGAGTTGACCGAGACCTACATCAAGACCATCTACAACGCGGTACGCGAAACCGAAGATGCGATTGCTACCGTGCAAATGACCGGGAAGCGTATCGAGGCACAAGCCGAGTCGGTCAACGCGGCCTATCGCGCCTGGCGCTTCAGCATGGAGGCCTACGAAGCGGGCGCCGTCGATTTCCTGACCCTGATCGATACCGAGCGCACCTATCACCGCTCGCTCGACGAACTCTACCGGATTCGCATGGACCGCGTAAAAGGCGCGGTAGCGCTGTTCAGCGCGCTGGGCGGAGGGGTAACGGGGAACGGTTACATGGCGCCTGCCCCGGAAACGGCCCCCACCCGCCATGAGGACGGAACGACCGTTCCCCCCTATCGCAGTTACGTTGCCAGGAACGGCGATGAAAACGAGAACCGCTGGTTCGTGGAACTCGCCGGCTTGCATGATCGGGCTGGCATCGCCCACGTCTGGGATGACCTGAACCGCCGCTACCCGGCCTTGATGGATAGCCGCAGTCTTCTGCCGCGACTGCAGGGGCGTGTCGATAACAAGGATGACCGCGTTCGTTCCTACTGGTATCGCTTGTACGTTGCGCACTTCGAAGGCGAGGCGGCGGCACAGGCGTTTTGCGATCAGCTTACCTTGAAGCTGCAACGATGCCGGATTGCTTCTTTCGGGGAAATCAACCCGCTTGGCGATGAGGGTGACACCCAGGTCGTCGATGCCGACCCCGAAGCCATCCGAGTCAGGGCGAGCTTGAAGCAGGAAGGGGCGCAGAGCATACCCACGAATCTCGTCGGCGATCTGATCGTGCCGCTCACCTTCCAGCCGGTTGCTGACACCGCCATCAAGCCGGGTAGGCTCGAAGTTGCACCCACCGGGCGTATCGTCACGCCCGAAGAGTTCTTGCCCAGCTTGATCGTTCCTTTGGTAATCGACAGACAGGCCAATCCCGTACTCGGCGGCAAAAATCTGGAGTCATCTGGAAAATCATGAGCGAGCGGCCATCCGTGACTTCCCGGTATCGTGCGCAGCAGGCAGCAGATATGGAGCCGCTTGATGTTGTCATTCCGCCAGACGGTTTGTCCGTCAGGCAGCGGCAGATCCTCGAATTGCTGCGAGCCGGTAAGGTGAACAAGGAGATTGCCAACGACTTGGGCATCGGGCTGGGAACGGTCAAGCAGCATGTGGTGGCCTTGTTCAAGAAGCTGAATGTGCGCAACCGTACGATGGCGGTATCGGTAACCACGGGGCAGTCGGACCGACACGGGGAAGCGTATATCGACGACGGACAGTTGGAGAAGCGGCCTTGCGTGGTGGTGAGTTTTGCTTTGACTCCCGATGCGCTTGCGGAGAGCGCTCGCCTGTTGCACAGGGCGCTTGCGGATCACGCTTACGATCAGAACATGGTTTTTCTTTCGCGTCACGAACAGGGCGGTGATCTGATTCTTGGCGTACAGCAAGCGAGCGAGTTGGCGCATTTCCAGTCCCTGCATATTGTCGCCAGTATTGTGCGCGACCTGAATGCGGTAGGGATGGATACGCGCCACGAGTTGAAAGCTGGGGTAAATGCCGGGTTGGCGATCGCCAGCATGCGGAGATTTGGCGGATGGTCGGGCGAGGCGCTGGTGAGCGCAATCGTTGCACAGGCGCGTGCGCTTGCCGAGAAAGGGCCGCCGGGACATCTGTTGCTGGGCGCCGAGGCTTGCTCGCTGTTCGAATCTCTGGGGCCAACGACACGTCAGCATTTTGCCGCGACACTCACCTTCGATGCCTTGGACCATGTGCCATGGCGCTTTGATCCGAACATGGCGGGAACGGAGCAGTTGTTTGGACGTGAAGATGAATTGGCGGAGCTGACCCAATCAATCAAACGCGCCGCCCGTGGGGGGGCAGGAGTGCGTATCCATATCGATGCAGAAACCGGTATGGGAAAATCCCGTCTGTGTCGTGCAGCTATCGGTCTGACGATGAATTTGGGCGGGGAATGGAAGTACCTGTTCTGCCAGACTGTGACGGGTGCATGTTCCGTACATGACGCCGCCGAAGGCCGTACGGTGGCGCTCGCGGATTTGCCATGCGCATTGACATTATCCGGTTCGGGGAAGCTACCCATGCTGTGCGTTATTGATGACGCGCATCTGCTGCCGGATGACGTTCGCTCCGATCTCCTGCGCAAGCCACTGGCGGATGGCCAAGTCCTGTTGTTGACGGGACGTCGCCAAGCGGGCGAGGCATCGTTGTTCAATAAAACGATTCATCTTGGGCGATTGCCCTCATCCGCATGCCAGGCCATTGTCAGGACCGTACGTCCGGAAATTGAATCCAGGGACGCACAAGAAATTGCCGAGCAAGCGGGGGGGGTGCCGCTGTTTGCCGCAGAACTGGCGAAAGCGAATGGAGCCCTGCCTTTGTCGCTCCGCTTTGTGGTGGCTGGACGCATGGATCGACTCGGACTTGACCGTCAGTTGCTACGTTGTTTAGCGCGTACGCCTGGGAGCTGGAGTGCGGCACAGTTGGTCGCTGGCATGCATGAACCGCGCGATAAAACGGTGGCTGCGGCCGAGCAGGCGCTTGCCGCAGGCGTACTGAAGCGCGACGATCAAGAGCGCTACCATTATTCCCATCCCCTGCTGCGTCAGGCGGTGCTTCAATCAGAGGTTGATAAATTGTGAGAACCGGCCACCAGGATAGACCAAACATGGCGTCGTCAGCTCGCCCATCCGATATGGAAATGTTGAAGGGCATATTTCGAACGCCCGATTTCAAGCGGGTGCTGCCGGGTTTAGGGCTTTCGGCCACGCTAATCAACTTGTTCGCCTTGGCTCTGCCGCTCGGGATTCTGCAGTTCCTCGACCGGGTGGTAACCAATCAGAGCTACAACACGCTGACACTGCTCACCATCGGAATAATTATCGCCCTGACGCTTGAAATGGCTCTGCAATTAGCTAATGGCCATGTCGCCGGGTGGCTCGGGGCTCGTTGCGAACACTTTCTTGGGATGAATGCAGTGGAGCGCTTGATGCGTATCCAGCTTAGGGTTCTGGAACGGGAAGACCCGATCAAGCATGCGGAACGTGTCGGTAGTTCAAGCCTGGTTTCCCGTTTTTACGCCAGCCAGTCCCTGTTGTTGCTGTTCGACATCCCATTCGTATTCTTGTTTCTGTTTGTCATCTTCCTTATCGATGTTTGGGTTCTCTTGGTCGCCGTGGTTTTGTTGCTCATATTCGTCGTTGTCTCGACTCGTCTGGGTATCTGGTTGCGCAACATGATCGAGAACCGGTACCGCATCGACGAACGGCGTTACAGTTTCCTGGTGGATATGTTCAATGGCATGCGCACGGTTAAGACGCATGCCATGGAAGCGCAAATGGAGCGTCGCTACGAGATGCTGCAAGCTTCCAATGCCGACATGACGGCAAAACTGACTTACGGCAATGCGATTACGGGAGTCACCGGACTGATATTTTTCTCGGCAATGATTATTTGTGTCGTGTCCGTGGGCGGATGGGGTGTCGTCGATGGTCGCATGACGCCTGGTGAGTTGGCAGCCTGCATGCTGCTGTCGGTCCGCGCGCTGCGACCTGTACGCCGCAGCTTGAAGGCATGGGTTCATTTCCAGACTTACCGCACGGCGCAGGAAAGGCTCAAGGAAATCCAGGACATGCCGATCGCCGAAAGTCGGGCAAACCGCGAAATGCCTGCGTTACGCCAGGGTATTGAGTTGCGCGATGTCAAGGTGACCAACCAGGAAGGCAAACCGGTACTGGACGGATTGTCGCTAATGGTCCGGGCAGGCGAATGCATCGCCATCCGCGGCGATAGCGGGAGTGGCAAAACCTGCTTGATGACCATGCTGAATGGCCTGGATCATCCTGCGTCCGGTGCCGTTTTGCTGGATGGAGAACCGATATCCGAATTGAACACGGACAGTGTGCAGAGGCGTATTGCCTTGCTGCCGCAAAAGAACAGCATTCTTTCCGGGACGATTCTCGAGAACATCACGATGTTCGACGACAGCCGTAACGCGGCTGCCATTGATATCGCCAAGCAACTGGGACTCGATCAGATCGTGGCCGGACTGAAGCTCGGCTATGAAACGCCGCTCGGCGAAGGAAACGCCGAAACCTTGCCGCAAGGGGTACGGCAGATCATCTCGGTCGCGCGCGCATTGTTGTCGAATCCCGATGTAATCCTGCTCGACGAAGCCAATCTGTCCCTCGACATGAAGGCGGATCAACAGTTGCGAGAAGTCCTCGAGAAACGCAAGGGCAAGGCAACCCTGGTGATGGTGACCCATCGCCCTTCCTACCTGGGCATGGCCGACCGCATCTTCACCTTGAAAAACGGCAAGTTGCAGGTTTCTGCCGATGGCGGGCCGGTAGGCATGGGTATGCCAGGGCAGCAGGCCTCGGCGGTATTGTCCTCGCGGCCGCAGCATACGGAAGACATTTCCAGGTTAATCGGGCAGCACTTCACCGATCCCTCGGATTTTTCAAGCTGTCTCGCCCCGATGCTGGAAGCGATGAACTGGCGCGGGGGGCCGGCCGAACTTTCGGAATCACTGCCGCACGTCATGCGGCGGCTTGACTTGTCAGGGTTCTGCGACAGCATGTCGAATCTTGGCTTGTTCCCGCAGCATTTTTCAAGCAAGCTAAAACATCTTGATGGGCGGCTGACGCCATGCTTGGCCGTTTCTGAGGGAAGGCCGGCACTGGTGGTATTGGAACGGCTGGAAGATGGGCGTCTGCGCTGCCATGATGGTGGGAGCAACCGGGAAGTCGTCCTTGACCCCTCGAACGAGACAATGGAGATCTTCGTCTTTCGCGCCGAGAACAAAGCAGTAGAAGAGGCTGCACGCAAGACGTCCACCTGGTTTGGTCGTCTGTTTGTGCGCTTCCGCAAGATGGCCCTGCTCGCTTTGTTGCTTGGAGTCCTTGGCACGCTATTGACCCTGTCGGTCCCGCTTTTCGTGCGCACGGTGTTCGACAGGGTGCTGATCTCTGGCGATCTCCAAATGCAAGCCTTCATGTTCGTCGGGGTTGTCATAGTTTGGGTTCTTGTATACGTGCTGATGAGCCTGAAAGGGCGCTTGGTTGCGCATATTGGTGGGCGCACCGATTATCTGCTGGGGGTCGGTATCGTCAGGCGCATCCTGGGGTTGCCGACTTCACTGACGGAAGGTGCGACGGTCAACAGGCAAATCATTCGACTGCGAAACTTCGAGTCGGCTAGGGATTTCATTACCGGACCGCTAGCCTTCCTCTCTTTTGATCTCCCGGCGAGCCTAATCATCCTTGTCGTTCTGGGGTATTTCAATCCTTGGTCGCTGCTGGTGATCGGCGTTGGCGTGCTTGCCTACTTGGCCCTCATCTGGCTGGCAAAACCGATGGCGCGACGCGCAACCATCCGCTCCAGTCAGGCAGGGGCTGAAGAACGCGAGTACCTGATCGAAATGATTACGCAGATGCGCCTGATCCGCGGCACGGGCCATCGGCACGATTGGCTGGAGCGTTACCGCGAGCGCAGCGCCAGGGCTGCAATGGCGCATTACCGCGAACACAAGGTGCAGAGCGGCATCGATATCGCAGCTCAATATATCGGCAGTCTGACCGCCATTGTGACGGTGGCTGTCTCGGTGTATCTCGTCATGGAAGGAGATCTGACCATTGGGGGAATGGTCGCCACAATGCTTCTGGTCTGGCGTCTGATCGGGCCTTTACAGTCCGCGTTCATGGCCTTTATTTCCCTAATGAACGTACGCAGCAATGTGCAACAAATCGAGAACCTCATGAAGATGCCTTTGGAACGCGACGGGAATATCCGGCTTTCCTTGAGGCCGCAATCCCTTGGGGCAATTAGCTTCTCGCGGGTGTCTTTCCGATATACCAACGATGCTGACCCGGCCTTGATCGGCGCCAACATCAACATAGCACCGGGACAATTCGTGGTCGTCACCGGCCCTAGCGGGGCTGGCAAGTCCACGTTGTTCCGATTGATAGAGCGTACATACAATCCACAAGCGGGGGTAATTCGGCTCGACCAGATCGACATCCGTCAACTGACGGTTACCGACTTACGTTCCCGCCTGGCTTACATGCCCCAGGAAAGCGAACTGTTCTATGGCTCCGTGATACAGAATTTACGCTTGGGTTATCCAAGCGCGACGGACGAGGAAATTGAATGGGCGATTGATGTGACCGGTTTGCGCAAGTATGTTGATTCTCTTCCAGAGGGCGCGCAAACCCGCATCAACAACAGCATGGCCATGCAGATGCCTTACTCGTTCAAGCAGCAACTGATACTTGCAAGAACCATTCTGAAACCGGCCGCGGTCGTCATGCTGGACGAACCGGCGAACGGACTGGACGATTCGGGCGAAGAGGCTCTGCTGCGATGCATCGCGTGGTTGCGGAAGCGGTCGACGGTCATCATGATTTCGCCGCGCCCCAGTCACATGCGTATGGCGGATATGGTGGTCTATATGGAACGCGGGGCCGTCGCAGCAAGCGGCAGTTATGACGGCATCAAAAACAGAATCATGGCGGGAATGCAAGCATGAAACTATTCGGCTCGAAATCGGAAAAAACCAACGGTACGTCGGCGCGCGAATCGGGGCCCCAACTTGGCGGTCGCGCACGACGTCTTCTGACGGAAACAGCCCAGATCGAAGAGGAGTTGTTGCCCACCTTCGTGCGCCCAATGCTGCTGATCATCTTGTTTGCCTTCATCGCGTTCATTGTTTGGGCTGTAATCACGCAGATCAAGGAGCATGCGGTTGCGCGTGGCGAGATAATTCCAGTCAGTAACTTAAAAACCGTACAGCATTTCGATGGCGGCACGGTGGCGGAAATCTTTGTCGAGGATCGCACCTTGGTGCGCGAAGGGCAGGAGTTGTTACGGCTCGATGGTACCCACACAATGGCCGAGTTGCGGCAACTTGAAGCGCGTCAGATTGCTTTGCGCCTGCGCGCCGAGCGACTCAACGCCTTTGCGGAAGGGCGCAAGCCGGAGTTCGAACAGCTTGCAGAGTCCTACCTTGAGCTGCTGCGTGACAACTACCGGTACTATGATAGTCAGATCGCGTCGCGTGACTCGACCTTGGGTATTTATAACCGTCAAATTGCGCAACGCCTCCAACGTATCGAGCAATTGGACAAGGCTTTGGCTGCGGCAGAAGAGCATGTTCGACTGACTGGAGAGTTGACGGGAATGCGCGAGGATTTGGCCTCGCGCCGATTGGTTAGCCGCACCGTGCTTCTTGAAACCCGGCGCGCACGAGTTACCGCAGAGGGCGAAGTGGCACGCTTGAAGGAAGAGATTGCCTTAACCAAACTTGAGTTGGGAGAAATTTCCAGCCGGCGCACAGATGCTTTGAATGGTCTTCACCGCGATGCAAGGGGAGAGTTGCAATCAGTGCTCGCTGAAGCGGCCGAAGTTGCCGAGTCGATTAAACGCGCGACTGCCAAAGTGGATCGGCTGGTGATGCGGGCGCCCCATCGTGGCTTCGTGCAGGATCTTCGCGTTAAAGGAGTGGGGCAGGTAATCGAAGGGGGGCAAGTGTTGATGCAGATTGTTCCCGATGACAAGCCTCTTGAGGCGGAGATTCGCATTCTCCCGAAGGACATCGGGCATGTGACTCTGGGACAAAGCGTCAACTTGCGCTTGTCCAGCTACGACTACACCCGTTTCGGCTACGCAAAGGGCGTCATCAGACGCGTTTCCGCCACCACCGTGACAGATCCCAAGACTAACGACATTTACTTTGTTGGCTGGGTGACGCTGGATAAGCCGTATGTTGGAGACGACCCCGGGCGCTACCATATCCAGCCCGGGATGAGCTTGGAAGCCGATATTGTGACAGGTGGTAAATCCATGCTGTCCTATCTGCTCAGGCCGGTGATCGATGCGTTCTCGAGGTCGTTCCACGAGAGATAGCGTAGTCTGGGTGCTGAAGGATACTGGCAGGCATTGGCTTGTCAGAATGGGCCGGTCAATCAGGGGGAGGTCTCTCTGTTTGATTGGCCCAGTTCTCTTTGGGTTGTCTCGTATAACCTCTGATCGGGTATACATCATATTGTTGTGGGAATAGGATTGAGACAGTAAAGCCCTTGGTGACGCTAAACAAAAATACCGAGAGCCTGACGCCAGATCAAATATGTTTTTGGGTGATTTGTAGTCGAGTGCCTTGGCTAATTTCTGGTTGATGCAATGTGTTGCCATTGGGCTAACCAGGCTAATTCGCTGATATTCAATGTCTTATAGGTTTCGGAGGTCATCATGCCCGACAACAACAGTACTTCCCCTCAGGGTGCGAGCAGCCCTGACCAGGAACGCCAGATACTGGACGATCTTGCGGATCGGACGGGGCCGGAGACACCTGGAACCCAGGGAGACGAGGACGTAACGGCATCGGACATGGGTGACGATGCGGGGAACGAGAACGTTCAATCCGACGTTAGGCCGATTGGTGAAGTAGGCGGTAGTCCGGTGGACGTAGAAGCAGGGTTGTCCGGAGAACCTGAGCAACCAAACGTTGAAGCCGGTGGTCCGGCGGTGCCGCCCCAAGACATGGGAAGCGAAGGGAATCAAGACCCGGTACCGACGGTAGATCAACCCTTGCCGGCGGCGGAAGTGGGCTTTGATCCCCCTGGCGCGGGTGAAGATGAACCGGCGGAACCGGGTATCGACGAAGAACGCCAGATACTGGACGATCTTGCGGATCGGACGGGGCCGGAGACACCTGGAACCCAGGGAGACGAGGACGTAACGGCATCGGACATGGGTGACGATGCGGGGAACGAGAACGTTCAATCCGACGTTAGGCCGATTGGTGAAGTAGGCGGTAGTCCGGTGGACGTAGAAGCAGGGTTGTCCGGAGAACCTGAGCAACCAAACGTTGAAGCCGGTGGTCCGGCGGTGCCGCCCCAAGACATGGGAAGCGAAGGGAATCAAGACCCGGTACCGACGGTAGATCAACCCTTGCCGGCGGCGGAAGTGGGCTTTGATCCCCCTGGCGCGGGTGAAGATGAACCGGCGGAACCGGGTATCGACGAAGAACGCCAGATACTGGACGATCTGACGGTGCTTAGTCAGGATGGACCGCAGACAGAAGGTCCGCAAAGCGAAACTACGGCTCCTCCCGAGGATGGCGTCGATTCGGGAAACGAGAATATTCAGACCGACGTTCGACCCATAGAACCAGTAAGGAATGCGCCGGAAGATGTCCAAACATCATTAACAGACATACCTATCCCAACCGAATTGATCGATGGGCCCGGCAGATCTCCAGTAGACATTGGGAGTGATGGTCGACAAGACCCGGTACCCCTCATTGACCAGCCGTTACCTGCTGCGGAGGTTGGTTTCGAGCCTTTGCCCCCTGAGGTTGATATAGAACCTCCGCGGCCTCCAGTTGAAGAGGTTCCACCCATTGGTGGTCCCGATATCGGCGACGACGACGACGACGACGACACGGATACCGATACCGATACCGATACCGATACCGATACCGATACCGATACCGATACCGATAC